>NZ_JBQHUL010000034.1:0-41861 GCF_052065235.1 Blautia sp. HCP28S3_G10
GCAAACGAATCCAGGCAAAAACAAAATGGATGCCTCCTGTAAAATACAGAGAAGCATCCATAATGTCCGCCTAACTTATAAATATGTGTCCAGAATTCTGGGTACATATCAGTTGATCCGCTGTTTTTATCATATCCAATCGGTGAAAGTCCCTCGTCTGTCTGTTCATAAATATATGCCTGATTGGAGCCATCGCTCTCAGCACGGAATATATATTCGCCTGTTTCGGATGGGGTAAATGAATACCAGACTTCCTCTCCTGCTGCTGCAATCGTAGCAGTATATCCGCCATTATCCGGTACAAGTTCCGTCACATTGCTCGGAACTTCCACTGTATCCGATGCGCCTGCTTCGTCAGAAAACTCTTCTTCTGCCTGAACTTCTGTGCCTTCCTCATCAGCGAACAAATCCTCTGTTTCACCCTCTTCAGATTCCTCTGTCACACTGATTTCGTCTTCTGAATCAGTTTCCGGCTCAAGTTCTGCCTCAATCTCATCTGCAAAATCCACCTGTTCTGATATTTCTCCGCTTCCGGCTGCTTCTGAATCCTCACTTTCATCTGCATCCGTTTCTACCTCCAGGCCGCTTCCTGCGTCCTGAACTTCGGTTTCCTCTGCTGCCTCTGCGCTGAAATCCGCACCGCTTACCATCAGTGCCGTACTGTCAATACTTGTCGCTGCCATAACTGCCGCCAGCAATAATGCCAGATGCTTTTTCCTCATATGATACCCTCCCATATTCCAGTTTTCTGTTATAAACTGCTCATAAAACATAAACATATATTATATAAAAGCACTCTAAGGAAAAATCTTTTCACTTTTCGGCAAAAATTTTTTATTTTTCTGATAGATTTTGGGCAAAAAAAGACCTTCCTGCAATCATATTACTGACTGCAAAAAGGTCTATCTGATTTATTTTTTATGCCTGTGCGGCTGCTTTCTCAGCTTTTGCTTTGTTTCTCTCTTCCCAGAGCTTATCTGCTACAGGAGCCCACTCTTCTGCATAATGAACACATTTGCTGCAGAGATGTTCTGCTGTTTCCTGAGACTCAAGGTCTGTAGAATGAGCACCGGTCTCTTTTACCAGTCGCTGCAGGATCTCCGGATTCTCAAGCATTGGACATGGACGAAGCATATTGTCATTGAATGGCTGGTTATCATGATAAGCCATAAATAACGGCTGTTTCAAAATCTCAAGGATTGTATTTTCGTGAATGTTTCCATTTGAATAATGGATAAATACGCAGGGTTCTGCATCACCGTTTGCGTTGATATGGAAGTAGTTTCTTCCTCCTGCGATACATCCTCCTACAAATTCACCATCATTCTGGAAGTCCATGGTAAAGATTCCAGGACCATGTTCCATATTACGGATCTCTCTTACGCGATTCTTTACATAAATTCTCTGTTCCGGATTCAGAAGAAGATCTACGGAAGCAGCATTTCCAACTGGCATATAGTGGAAATACAGAGCATAACGGCATCCTTTTTCAATCAGCATCTGGATAAATTCATCACTTGTAACGCTCTTGTAGTTTGCACTTGTATAGCAGATAGATGTACCAAATACAAGTCCATGTTCTTTCAAAAGATCCATGGCATGCATTACTTTGCCATAAACACCCTCGCCACGGCGAAGATCATTAACCTCCGGCTCACCTTCAACACTCAGTGCAAGGAACAGGTTTCCTACTTCCTGCATCTGCTTGCAGAGTGCTTCATCTACCAGAGTACCGTTTGTATATGCGAAGAATACACAGTCATTATGTTTTCTGCAGAGTTCGATGATATCTTTCTTTCTTACCATCGGTTCTCCACCTGTCATCATGTAGAAATAAATACCCAGTTCTTTGCCCTGTGTAACGATTGAATCCATATCTTCAAAAGAAAGATTCAATTTATTTCCATATTCTGCTGCCCAGCAACCTGTGCAGTGAAGGTTACATGCACTTGTAGGATCCATAAGAATGATCCACGGGATATTACAGTTATGTATCTGTCTCATTTCACGGATGGTTTTTGTTCCGTTATAAAAAGCTTCGAATCCAAGATTCATCAGAGTTGTCTTTAATACATTTGGATGAAGATCTTTTACCATAGATGTAATATAACGGTTCAATGTATATTCCGGATTACAGGCAACTTTTCTTATATAATCCCAGTTTACTCCTGTTCCGAAATCTTTCATATATTTCTCAGCAGTATCTACGATCTTCGCATATGCTTCTTCCGGATTTTTATTTACCTGACCGATTGCATAGTCAGCGATTCCTGAAAATACTTTTTTTGCTGCTGCATGTGTAAGTTTATTCATTTCTCTTTCCTCCTCTGCTTCCCTGAATACCCAAATGAAAGCCTTTCGGTAATAGTTATTTTTTTATCATAATCATTATATTCGTATTTTCTTTTTATTTTCAATGGACAAAAAAGGGTCAGTGGGAAAAAAACTCCCACTGACCTCTCTGTGTCTTGTTTTATCTTATTTATTCTGCATAATATACGTAAGATTCTTTTCTCGGGGCCGCTTTCGGTGCCGGTCCGTCTGCATAACCCAGTATGCAGTGGCCAATGCCTTCATAATCCCCCTCAATTCCCAGTGATCTGAGAATTTCCTTGCCTTCTTCACTTTCGAACTCTTCTTTTGCCCTGTGGATCCAGCAGCTTCCAATTCCAAGAGCGTCAGCTTCCAGCATTAGATTTCCCATAACAAGACTGCCATCATATAAATATGTAGGTCTTGCTTTATCAGCCAGAACAATAAGCACTACCGGTGCACCATAAAACGGATCGGCATCTGTTCCATTAATCTTTGCATTCATGGCAGAAAGTTTATCACGAAGTTCTTTATTTGTTACTGCAATGATGATTGGGGACTGTTTTCCCATTCCTGTAGCAGCATAAGTACCTGCTTCAATAATCTTGTCAATGATTTCCTTCGGTACCATGGTGTCTTTGTATTTACGGATACTTCTTCTTTTTTTGATTGCTTCCAGTACATCACTCATAATGTCAAAACCTCCTTAATAAAAATCTGTGATTCTATAGTACATTTCTGTTTTTGCCCCGTCAAGCCAGTTTTTTGAGCACTTCAAATGGTATTGTTCCGCCAAAAAGATCCAATGCACTTCCTACTGTCACATCCAGACGTCCCTTACCATATTCCTCGAGGATTCTGATATCTTCCATACTTCCTACTCCACCTGCATAAGTAACCGGACGTTTTTCATAACCAGATAAAAGAGCTGCAAGTTCTGTCTCAATACCACTGGCTTTTCCCTCAACATCAACTGCATGTACCAGAAATTCATCACAGTAATCACCCAGTTCTTCCATCGTTTCCAAAGTTACAGTCACATCTGTAAATTTCTGCCACCTGTCTGTAACTATATAATATCTGTCTTCTCTTCTACGGCAGCTGAGATCAAGTACAAGATGTTCTTTTCCTACAGTTTTTACCATCCTGTCAAGATTTTCCCAGTCAAGCTGCCCATTACAGAAAACATAGGAAGTTACTATTACGTGGCTTGCTCCTGCATCCAGATATTCTTCTGCATTTTCAGGTCGGACACCACCGCCCAGCTGAAGCCCTCCCGGATAAGTGTGGAGTGCTTTCAGAGCCTGTTCTCTGGTTGACTCATAATATGGAGAATCAGAACCGTTAAGCAGGATCACATGCCCACCTTTCAGTCCTGCGTTCCCATAAAGCTCCGCATAAAAAGTCGCATCCTGACCTGATACAAAATTCTCTCTTGCCTGATCTCCTGTATCCTTCAAACTTCCGCCTACAATCTGTTTTACCTTACCATTATGTATATCAATGCATGGACGAAATTTCATATTCTATTCCTCTTTTCCTGTGACTTTTGCAGATGCTCTGTCCAGAATCTGCTGTCAGTCTATATGTATTCCTCAGCCTGTGCAGGCTGAGGTTTATATTGTAATTATTAGTTATATTTTAATATGAACGATTTTCATGTGCAAGAATAATTTCCTTACTGTTCATTCCGACCACAGTTACTGTTCGTTCTGTCCACAGTAGCCTGGTCAAAATTTACCTGCCTTCGACAGCATTGCCTACTGCATCTCCGACGTCTTCCACTGCATCTCCAACACCATCACCCAGGTCCTTTACACTATTTCCAAGTTCTCCGGAAACTGTACCATCATTATTATCTGTATTATCATTGTTTTCCACAGTGGTATCTGTTCCTTCTGACATGATATCCCCATTATCCACAGCGCCGTCATCTGTTGCAGGTGACTCTTTTTCTTCCCCTGGTGTATCTGTATCCGCAGGTTTTTCATCAACATTATTTTTCGGAGTTTCTGTTACTGTACCTGATTCATCTGCTGCATTGTTCCCGTTATTTCCGCATCCGGTCATCATAGCCAGTGTCATAACCAGTAATGTACCTGTGAGAATTTCTCTTGTTTTTTTCATTCCTGTCTGTCTCCTTTTCCCGGTAAACAACCAGTCCGCTGCTTTCCCGAAATTTATTATAATGTTAATATGTACAGAAATGAATTTTCTATTCTGTAAAAACAAAAAAATATCCTGTGACTATCATGTTATAGCACAATAATCACAGGATATTACATACTTCTTAATTTAATACTCAGCCTTCGATCACATCTGCCATATCATATCTGCCAGCTGGTTTGCCAGCCAGGAATTTGGCAGCCTCGAGAGCACCTTTTCCAAAAACAGCTTTTGAATAAGCAGTGTGCTTAAATTCGATTACTTCATCAGGACCTGCAAAAATCACCTCATGATCACCGACAATAGTTCCTCCACGAACTGCGGAGATTCCAATTTCCTTAGAATCACGCTGTTCTCGTCTCTGACTGCGGTCATAAACATAGTGATATTTATTATCCATTGCTTCATTGATACTGTCAGCAAGTGCAAGAGCTGTTCCACTCGGTGCATCCAGTTTCAGTTTGTGATGACGTTCAACAATCTCCATATCAAATCCTGCTGTTGCAAGAACTTTCGCCGCATCCTGCAGGAGTTTCATAAGAGTGTTGATACCAAGCGACATATTTGCGGATTTCAGGACTGCTGTTTTCTTTGCTGTTTCTTCAACTTTCTGAAGCTGCTCTTCGCTGAGCCCTGTCGTACACAGAACGACCGGAAGAGCTTTTTCTGCACAGAAATCAAGCAATGTATCTACTGCTTTTGCAGAAGAAAAATCAATCACAACATCTGCATCTACCTGACATGCTTTCATATCTGTAAATACCGGATAACTGGTATTTCCTTTATCGGCAATATCAATACCTGCTACAATCTCCACTTCCGGATCTTTGGAAGCAAGGTCGGAAATTACCTGTCCCATGTGTCCACAGCATCCATGCATGATTACCTTTACCATAATAATCTTTCCTCCTCAGTGACTTAAGCCAGTTTGATTCCAAAATCTTTTAATGCTTTTGCAAGAGTTTCTTTGTTGGCTTCTTCCATTTCACACAGAGGCATACGAAGTGGTCCTACATTCCATCCCATAAGATTCAGGGCAGTTTTTACAGGAATCGGGTTTACTTCGCAGAACAGTGCATTAACAAGCGGGATTGCATCAATCTGGATCTTCGCAGCTCCCTGAATATCTCCGTCAAGGAATTTCATAACCATATCATGAGTCTCCTTCGGTGCCACGTTGGACAGTACGGAGATAACACCAAGTCCACCCAGTGAAAGAATCGGCAGAACCTGATCATCATTTCCTGAATACAGTTCCAGATCAGCACCTGCAAGTGATACAGTCTTGGCAATCTGAGAAAGATCTCCGCTTGCAGCCTTCAGACCTACAATATTCTTAACATTTTTAACCAGTGTAGCTACTGTTGCAGGCTGAATGTTACATCCTGTACGGCTTGGTACGTTGTACATAATGATCGGTGTTTCCGGAACTGCATTTGCAACTGCAGTATAATGAGCGATCAGGCCTTTCTGAGTAGCTTTGTTGTAGTAAGGAGTAACAACCAGTAATGCATCTGCACCATAGGATGCAGCCTCCTTAGACATCATGATGGCTGTTTCTGTACAATTGGAACCAGTTCCTGCAATAACCGGCACACGTTTGTTCACTTTATCAATCGCAAACTTGATAGTTTTGAGATGTTCTCCATGTGTCATTGTTGATGATTCGCCTGTGGTTCCACAGATGATAATGGCATCTGTGCTGTTGGCGATCTGGAATTCAAGAAGTTCTTCCAGTTTGTCGTAATTCACCTTTCCGTCTTCATACATAGGTGTTACAATCGCAACGCCTGCACCCTTAAAAATTGCCATTTGATCTCCTCCTTATTCTTCTGTATTATAATATTCATTCCTGCCGGATCTGCATTTACTTTGTGTAACCAACGTTACTGTAACGTCTCAGTATTTAAAGTAGTAACTGTGTCCACGTATGGCTTCAGTGCTTCCGGAAGATTCCATCCGGTCATCACAATATGCATGGACTCGTCCTTCTGCTTCAGAATATCTGCAACCATGTCAGCTGTGACAATACCACAGTCTACAAGTCCCAGTATTTCATCCAGCAACAAAAAATCACATTCCCGGGTAACTACCACTTTGCGTGCAAAATTGACACCGTTGAGGATATTCGATCGTTCTTCTGCTTTCTCCTCCTCAGACAGTTCCTCGTAACAACAGTCCTGCTTTTCAAACCGGAAAATCTTGAAATCAAGATCCATAACCTCCTGAAGAAAATCCAGTGCCCGCTTCTCTCTGCCTTTCAGAAACTGGATCACGATGACGCTTTTGCCCTGTGTGGCTTCCCGAAGGCTCTGTCCAATAGCCAGAGCTGTTTTACCCTTGCCATTACCACAGTATACTTCTGTTAATTCTTTTTCCATACTATTTCCTCTTAACGTTAGTGAATCAAACCCTCACATTAATGTTTTTATCTTACCTCAGTTCTGCCAAAAAAGCAAGCCACAAGTGAATTGGCGATTTTCAGTCTACATATTCCAGTTTGCTCACTGAAACCTCATACGCAATACGCTTCTCTGTTTCCATCTCTGAAATTCTTTTCACATATTCTCTGCTCTGGATTCTTCCCCACAGAAGAACATGTCCTCCAACTACAAATGCTGAAGCATAACGTGCATTTCTTCCCCAGCAGATGCATGGTATGTAATCGGATTTTCCATAAGGGCGGTTTACTGCCAGAAGCACATCTGCGATTTCTCGTCCCAGGGGAGTTTTTCGGTAAACAGGCGGTTTGCAGATGTATCCGTCCAGAAATATCTGATTTACCGGTATGGTTTCATCTTCCTCTTCCAGAAAATTAACTTCCCGCGCAAAAACAGAAAGCACCAGCCGGTTATGCTTTTCTTCATGACGGTTATATGAGCGGAACTGACCGTGAATTTCTATATATTCCCCGATATAATCCTGTGTGACATCAACAAGACGTTCCGAAACCATAACAGGAATACGGTCCTCTGAATCACTCAGACGCTTTACCAGAAGTTCCGTTGTATAGAAGCCTTCCCCAAATACCTGATGACTGAATGTAAAGCCGGCATCAATCCTTCCCATAATAGATACCTGATTGTTTTCAATAATTTTGTCTGCCATAATATAGTTCTCCTTCCTCTTTGTGTATTTTGTCTTTACTAAACTATGTACGACAGACGTTCTTTAGAACCAAAACTTAAAAAATTTTTCTCAATGTCTTGTAATCTGCGAAAAATGTGGTAAACTGAAATATCGTAACTACGCTAAGAAAAAAACACATTAATATAGAAAGAAAAAGAAAGGATTTCGATTTTTATGAATATCAAACGCGAAGATGTACGCAACGTTGCCATTATCGCCCATGTCGATCACGGCAAAACCACTCTTGTGGATCAGCTTCTGAAACAGAGCGGTGTATTCCGTGAAAACCAGGAAGTTCAGGAACGTGTCATGGACTCCAATGACATTGAACGTGAACGTGGTATTACTATCTTATCCAAAAATACCGCTGTTCATTACAAAGGCGTTAAGATCAACATCATTGACACACCAGGTCATGCTGATTTCGGTGGTGAGGTAGAACGTGTTCTTAAAATGGTAGACGGCGTTATTCTTCTTGTCGATGCATTTGAAGGTGCCATGCCTCAGACAAAATTTGTTCTTCGTAAAGCACTGGAACTGAATCTTCATGTTATTGTCTGCATCAACAAAATCGACCGTCCGGAAGCTCGTCCTGATGAAGTTATTGACGAGGTACTGGAACTTCTTATGGATCTTGAAGCATCTGACGAACAGCTTGACTGTCCATTCCTGTATGCTTCCGCAAAAGCAGGTCATGCTGTTCTTGATCTGAAAGATACACCGGAAAATATGGCACCACTGTTTGAAACCATTCTGAAATATATCCCGGCTCCTGAAGGTGATCCGGACGCTGATACCCAGGTTCTGATCAGTACTATCGACTACAATGAATATGTTGGACGTATCGGTGTCGGTAAGGTCGAAAATGGTAAAATTGCAGTTAACCAGGAACTTACTCTTCTGAACCATCATGACGTTGACAAACGTAAAAAAGTCAAAATCAGCAAACTTTACGAATTTGACGGTTTAAATAAAGTTGAAGTTAAAGAAGCTTCTGTAGGATCCATCGTTGCTATTTCCGGTATTGAAGATATTCATATCGGCGATACACTCTGCAGCGGTGATAATCCGGAGGCAATTCCTTTCCAGAAGATCTCAGAGCCTACTATTTCCATGAACTTCCTTGTAAACGACAGCCCGCTTGCAGGACAGGAAGGTAAATTTATCACTTCCCGTCATCTTCGTGACCGTCTTTACAGAGAACTGAACACAGATGTCAGCCTTCGTGTAGAAGATACTGAAACTACTGAATGTTTCAAAGTCTCTGGCCGTGGTGAACTTCATCTGTCTGTTCTTATTGAAAACATGCGCCGCGAAGGCTATGAGTTCGCAGTAAGCAAACCTGAAGTTCTCTATCATTTCGATGAACGTGGCAAGAAACTTGAACCAATGGAAATTGCTTATGTTGATGTTCCGGAAGAATTCTCCGGTACCATCATTCAGAAATTAAGCGAACGTAAAGGTGAACTTCAGGGAATGAGTACAGCCAGTGATGGTTCTGTACGTCTTGAATTCCGTATTCCTTCACGTGGACTGATCGGTTTCCGTGGTGAGTTCCTTACCTCCACAAAAGGTACCGGTATCCTCAATACAACATTCGACGGTTATGCACCTTACAAGGGTGATTTCCAGTACCGTAAACAGGGATCCCTTATCGCATTTGAAGCAGGCGAAGCTGTTACCTATGGTCTTTTCTCCGCTCAGGAACGTGGTGTTCTCTTCATTGGACCTGGGGAAAAGGTTTACAGCGGTATGGTTATCGGACAGAACGGCAAAGCCGAAGACATTGAACTTAATGTCTGCAAGACCAAACACCTTACCAATACACGTTCTTCTTCCGCAGACGATGCCCTGAAGCTGACACCGCCTAAAGTACTCAGCCTTGAACAGGCGATTGAATTCATTGATCAGGATGAACTCCTTGAGGTAACTCCTACAAGTCTTCGTATCCGCAAGAGAATTCTCGATCCACGAGAAAGAAAACGTTCCGCATTCCGCAAACAGCAGCAGTCATAATTGTTGCTTATATAGACAAGAATCCGCTGCAGAATGATAATCTGCAACGGCTTCTTTTATTTTTTCAACTCCATCGGCTGTTTTTCATGGAAATTCTGTTTATATTCTTCCATCATTTCTTCCTGATTATTTTTTCTCAGCCCGCGGCTTATCAGTTTACGGATAATATCGTAAATTACACCAAACAACGGAACAGCAATAACCATTCCTACGATTCCCCATAAACCACCAAACAGCAGAATGGAGAACAGCACCCAGAAACTGGAAACACCTGTGGTATTTCCGAGTATCTTCGGTCCGATAATGTTTCCATCCACCTGCTGCAGAATCACAATAAAAATCAGGAAATACAGTGCATCCCATGGATGTCTTCCCAGAAGGAGTAATAATGCACACGGAATGGCCCCAATAAAAGGTCCAAAAAACGGGATAATGTTTGTTACACCTATAACAACACTGATAAATGCCGCAGAATCAAATCCAAGGATTGTGGTTCCTGCGAAACAGATCAGTCCGATAATCGCAGAATCGATGATTTTTCCAACAAAAAAACCATTGAACATTCTATCCGTATAATGAACTTCTTCTTCGATAATCTCTGCCCATCTGTTTGGAAAAATACCATATAACAGTAATTTTGCCTGTGCCCCGAAAAGCTTCCGGCTGGCAAGAAGATACACAGCAATCAGAAATCCAAGGAACATATTTTTGAATACGCTTAAGACCTCTATCAGCTGGACTGTAATATTATTGACAATTCCCTGAATTGTCTGCATCATACTTGAATTGGCACTAAGAACATCGTTCAAGCCACTCTCAATCTGAGATGAAAAATGATTGAAGTAAGACTGTAGTTCCGGCTGATCCTGTAAAACTTTATCGATCATACTGTTGCAATAGGAAAGTCGTGCCGGCAAAATTCTGATAATTTTTATGGTACTGTCCCAGACCTGCGGCAGGATAAGAATGATCAATAATACAACAACAGTTACTGCACAGATGATTGCAACAGCTATAGAGAGGAATTTAAGTGCCTTCTGCTGCTTCTCAGTAGCCTTAGGACACCATCTCAGAAATCTATCGTCCATGCGGTTACACATCGGTGCAAGGAGATATGCGATCAGTGCGCCATACAGAAAGGGTTTCAATATATTAAAAACTGTCTGTATTCCCATTGCTATATTTTTACTCTGATACAAAATGTACAAAATCGCAAATCCAAATGCCAGCACTGCAGCCCCTGTAATACCAAGTTTCACATATTTCGTATTTTCGTTATGTTTCAATTAGTTATGCCCCCTGAAGCTCCTGCTTCTGTCTGTTAAATGTCTGTCTGTTTCATGATTGTCTTTATTTACCATAGTATCATGGCTGTTAGATGTCATTGTAACATTCAACTTACCCATTTGCAACACACATATTTTCCATTTTGTCCCTGCTGTCCGAATAGTCAAAACCTCTACCCCGGTGTCACTGTCCTGTGGTACCGAAGCAGAGGTTCTATATGGCCCGAACCGGGCTGATTTATATAAACTTTTTAATTTATGGTTCCCGAGAGATTTTATTTTCCGTAATATGCTTTCAGATAAATCTCTTTCAGTTCAGCGATCAGTGGGTATCTCGGGTTTGCACCTGTACACTGGTCATTGAAAGCCTGCTCACTCATTTCATCCAGAGTCTCAAGGAAGTACTTCTCATCTACACCATAATCTTTGATCGTAGGTTTGATCTCAATAATCTTTTTCAGCTCTTCCAGCTTCTCCAGAAGTTTTTCAAATACTTCCTGATCATCTTTTCCTGTAAGTCCTACAGAACGTCCGATCTCAGCATAACGTGCCAGTGTCTTCGGATACTGATACTGTGGGAATGTACCCATCTTTGTCGGAACTTCTGCCGCATTATAACGCATAACATCTGTAAGTACCAGAGCGTTTGCGATTCCGTGAGGAATATGATGGAATGCTCCGAGTTTATGTGCCAGAGAATGGTTAACTCCCAGGAATGCATTTGCAAAAGCCATACCTGCCATGCAGGAAGCATTTGCCATGTGATCTCTTGCTTCTACATCATTTCCATCTCTGTATGCACGGGGCAGATATTCAAATACAAGTTTGATTGCCCTGAGTGCAAGGCTGTCTGTATAATCAGAAGCCATCATGGAAACATATGCCTCAATAGCATGAGTCATAACATCAATACCAGATGCACTTGTCAGACCCTTTGGTGCGCTCATCATATTATCAGTATCTACGATTGCCATATCCGGCATCAGTTCATAGTCTGCAAGTGGCCATTTGATTCCGGTTTCCTTATCCGTGATGATTGCAAAAGGTGTTACCTCAGAACCTGTACCGGAAGATGTTGGAATTGCGATAAAGTAAGCTTTTTTGCCCATTTTCGGGAATGTATAGATTCTCTTACGGATATCCATGAAATCCATTGCCATATCATCAAAATCAGCATCCGGATTTTCATAAAGAACCCACATGATCTTGCCTGCGTCCATTGCAGATCCACCACCAAGTGCAATAATGCAATCCGGCTCAAAAGCTCTCATTGCTGCTGCGCCTGCTCTTGCAGAAGCCAGGGATGGATCAGGCTCTACATCGGAGAAGCATGTATGAACGATTCCCATCTGATCCAGTTTATCTTCGATTTTCTTTGTATATCCGTTCTTGTACAGGAAAGAGTCTGTTACGATAAAGCAGCGTTTCTTGCCCATTACATTCTTAAGTTCGTCCAGTGCTACAGGCAGGCAGCCTTTCTTAAAGTAAACTTTTTCCGGGGTTCTCATCCAGAGCATGTTCTCTCTCCTCTCTGCAACAGTCTTAATATTGATCAGATGTTTTACACCAACGTTTTCGGATACGGAGTTTCCTCCCCAGGAACCGCATCCAAGTGTCAGAGACGGAACAAGTTTGAAGTTATAAAGATCCCCGATACCGCCCTGAGAAGACGGGGTATTGATCAGGATACGGCAGGTTTTCATTGCCGCTTCAAATTTCTCCAGTTTTTCGGTTTCGTTTATATTGATATAAATGGAAGAAGTATGTCCATATCCACCGTCTGCTACAAGACGTTCTGCCTTTGCAACTGCTTCGTCAAAAGTTTTTGCCTTGTACATCGCAAGTACAGGAGAAAGTTTTTCATGTGCAAATTCCTCACTGATATCTACAGATTCAACTTCACCGATAAGAATCTTTGTTTCAGCCGGAACTGTTACTCCTGCCATCTCTGCGATAGCTGCAGCCTTCTGTCCTACTATTTTTGCATTCAGTGCACCATTGATAAGAATTGTTTTTCTTACTTTTTCAATCTCATCTTTCTTCAGGAAATAGCATCCTCTGTACTGGAATTCCTGTTTTACTGCTTTATATACACCTTCCAGAACAGTTACGGACTGTTCGGAAGCACAGATCATACCGTTGTCAAAAGTCTTGGAGTGAATGATAGAGTTTACAGCAAGACGGATATCTGCAGTATCATCAATAATAACCGGTGTATTTCCTGCGCCTACACCAAGTGCCGGTTTTCCTGAAGAATATGCCGCTTTTACCATTCCCGGACCGCCTGTCGCAAGAATAATATCAGCTTCTTTCATTACCAGATTGGTCAGTTCCAGACTTGGTACATCGATCCATCCGATGATTTCTTTCGGTGCTCCGGCTTCTACTGCTGCTTCAAGAACAATTTTGGCAGCTTCAATGGTACTACCTTTTGCACGTGGATGTGGACTGATAATAATCGCATTTCTGGTTTTCAGTGCAATCAGTGTTTTGAAAATTGCTGTGGAGGTCGGGTTTGTAGTAGGAATAACTGCTGCGATCAGGCCGATAGGTTCAGCAATTTTTTTGATTCCATAAACCGGATCTTCTTCAAGTACACCACAGGTTTTTGTGTTTTTGTACGCATTGTAGATATATTCTGATGCATAGTGATTTTTGATTACTTTATCTTCTACGATTCCCATGCCTGTTTCTTCTACTGCTGCTTTTGCAAGCGGGATACGTGCTTTGTCCGCTGCTGTTGCCGCTGCTTTAAAAATTCTGTCAACCTGTTCCTGTGTGTATGTGGCGAAAAGTTTCTGTGCTTCTTTCATCGTAGCAATCTTTGCTTCAAGTGCTTCTGCTGTGTCAACAACTGCCGGGATGTGGGTTTCTTTCTTTGCCATTTTGGAATCCTCCTGTTTATCTCTGATGTTAATTGATTCTGACAACGATCGTTATTTCCTTTTCAAATATTAACGCATTAAAATATTTAGTCTATTTGTTAACGTTAATTATTTGTCAATTTCTTTATGTGGCTATTATATTAGCTTGTTAATCATTTGTCAATCATAATTATTCAAAAAAAATGCATAAATTTCATTTAGTATTCCAGCTTCTTTTGGCATATTATACAAACAGTTTTCTTAGCTTCATTTAAGTTCTCTTTTTTCTGAAATGTATTTTTTCATTAATTTACTTATCATTTTTTATCTTTCGAGCTCATATTTTGTTATTTATATAACAAAATATGATAATTATTTCTTATATGCTCACCGAAATCCAGGCATTAGTCATCTTCCAAATGTCATATTTTTCCAACTCTTTTCATAGATTAAATGATGGGAGCTGATTCCTCGATACAGGCTGCAACATAAATAGTCCATTCGCTGTAGTCTCATTTTAACCATGTTTTAACACAAACCACGTACAGATTTATTACAGAAGGAGTATTCTAATGGGAATGGGAAATGCATTACGCACAAACGAAACTGTAACATTAATACAATTAGAGGAAGAAAGACAGAAATTGAAGAAAAAAGAACTTTTAAAGAATATGCTGACAGACAGTGAATTCAGCATCAAAGGCCAGTGTGCCATAAATCTTATGATGACCAAACTTGATATTGTCAACACATTTTTGCTCATGAAGTACAACCGGAATTTTATCCAGATGAAAACCGGGCGGCTCAAAAGCTATGACAGTGTCTGCAAAAAAATGCAGAAAAAAGGACTGGATCTGAACTTCAACCAGGCACTGGAAAAAATCAATGACCTTATCGGCGTCCGTGCCGTATGTGCATATGTAGATGATATTTACAAAGTAGCTGACCTTATCGAAAAACAGCAGGATATCCGCATCATCAAAACAAAAGACTATGTAACGCAGCCCAAAAAATCCGGCTACCAGAGCCTTCACCTGATTCTGGAGGTCGCTATTCCTTTTCAGCAGGAAAATCAGTGGATCAAGCTGGAACTGCAGCTTCGTACTGCTGCCATGGATTACTGGGCAAATCTCGATCATCAGCTGCGGTATAAACGTGGTCAGAAACAGGCTGCAGTCATTAATGAAGAACTGCAGCAATGCGCTTCCGTGATCACTCAGCTGGATCAGAAGATGCTGGAGATCCGTAAAAAAATTGATAAAATCTAATCTGTGTTTTTACATCCGAACGATAAAAAGGGAAGCTCGCAATGAACTTCCCTTTTTGTTATATATTATTTCTTTTTTGATTTTGAGTGTCCAAAAGATATCCAGCCTACCAGCAGAAGCATCGCCACTCCAACGAGCATCCATGGAATCAGATATGTATTTCCCTTCGGCTGGAACATATCGTAGTAACCTTTCAGATAAATCACTGCAACAACAATCGGCAGGATCCATTGCATATAGAACTGAATCCCTTTCGGGAATTTTGTGCCTTTGCCTGTGTTGGCTTCTTTTATAAAATTACTCCAGCCCCATCCGTTCTTCGATGCACAGAATAACACAAAGACAACAGATCCAAGAGGCAGAATATTATTAGACACAATAAAATCTTCCAGATCCATAATATTAGTTCCCTCACCAAGTACATGGAAACCTGACCATGGTCCAAATCCCAGGATCGCAGGCATGGACAAAACAATTACCAGAATGATATTAAAAAGAACTGCTTTATTTCTCGTCCAGCCCCAAAGGTCCATAGCAAATGACAGGATATTTTCAAATACTGCAATAACTGTAGACAGTGCGGCAAATGACATAAACAGGAAGAACAGTGCACCCCACAATCTTCCGCCAGCCATCTGGTTAAATACATTAGGTAATGTGATAAATACAAGTCCTGGACCTGCCCCCGGCTCTACATTAAATGCAAAACATGCCGGAATAATAATAAGTCCTGCCATCAATGCCACAAACGTATCCAGCACAAGAATATTAATACTTTCTCCTGCAAGTGTACGTTCTTTACCCATATAACTTCCGAAAATTTCCATTGCGCCAATACCAATGCTTAATGTAAAGAATGCCTGTGATAAAGCGCCGAAAATCACATTTCCAAGGCCTGCTGCTTTAATATTATCCAGATTTGGCACTAGATAAAATTTTACCCCTTCCATGGCACCGTCAAGTGTAAGTGAATGAACTGCCAGAACAACAATCAGTGCTAGAAGACAAATCATCATAATTTTTGTAATTTTTTCGATACCATTCTGGAGTCCCAGAGAACAGATGCCAAATGCCAGAAGAACAGCTGCGATCATCCAGCCTGACATTGTGCCTGTAGCCTGCTGCAGTCCCCCGAAAAATTCTGTAATCTGCTCCGAAGATGCGCTGGAAAGTTCTCCAGTAGCCATAACATAACAATAGTACATCATCCAGCCTGCAACCATAGTATAAAAACTCATCAGTGCATAGTTTCCAATCATTCCCATATAGCTGTATTTATGAAAATTTGAACCTTCCGGCTCCAGTTTGTGGAATGCCCTTGCTGTACTCAGACGGCTTGCACGTCCTACTGCAAATTCACAGACAAGAATCGGCAACCCCAGCAGCACAAGAAATACCAGATAAACCAGAATAAAGGCTGCACCTCCATATTTGCCTGTCATATATGGGAATTTCCATACATTACCAAGACCTACTGCACATCCGGCTGACACCAGAATGAAACCAAGTCTTGAACCAAAAGTTTCTCTTTCTTTCACCAGTTTTTCCTCCTCAATCACAACGGTGTTCTACTCAACTTACACTTTGTCCATATTCAGTCAAGCAGATATTCGCAATCCGCTTTGCTACTTGCTCATAACCGAATAACTGCTTCGCAGTTTATCAGAAGGAGCTTGCACTCCTCCTGATACAAGCAAGTCCCCACCCACTGCTTATTGCTTTTCGCAATTGAAGCAGGGGACTTACTTGGTTCGGTTAAACAAGTGTTCATAGTATAACACAGGGACAGTCCTTTTGTGAACTGTCCCTGTATATATTTACCGTGTTTCAGCAGTGCTCCTTTAAACTGATGCAGTACCGTATTCATACAGGTATCAATAAAGATATCTGCTGCAAGTCTCATCCTCTATATTAGACGGATCAATCCACTTCGGCTGCATGAGGATTTCCTTTTCCTGATCTGCCGGAACCGTTGCATAAGCAGCTGTCAGAATTGTCTGATATCCAAGCTCATACGGATCCTGAGAAACACAGCCCAGCTGTTCACCGTTCTTAATTGCCTCCTGCTGTCCTGAAGAGGCATCTACGCCAATCATTATCGGTGCATTATCTTCGTTCTTATCAAGTTTCAGATAAAGCTCTGCAACATCTTCATTTGTACAGAAAACGCCAGCCAGATCCGGATATCGTTCAAGAACTCCCTGCATGGCAACTGACATATCTTCCACCTGATCTGTATAAAGTTCGCTGATTATTGTAATGCCGTCCTGGTCTTCCAGGACACTTTTAAATCCTTCTACTCTTTTCTGCGAACTTTCAGTTTTTTCCTGAGCAGAAAAAATCGCAACCTTTCCCTGTCCATTCAGAGCTTCTGTCATCTTTTCACCGGCAATCCTGCCTACTTCCGAATTGTCTGTTCCACGAAAAGCTGCAACAAGGTCATTATCCACAACATTTGAATCAAAAGAAACAACCGGAATTCCGTTTTCTCCGGCAGCCTCCAGCTGCGCCTGGCAAGAATCCATGTCACTTGCTGAAAGACACAGCACAGCAGGGTTTTCTGCAATAACAGCATCCAGCGTATTTACCTGAGTTTCCACATCCTGTTCATCACTGGGGCCTTCAAACGTCATGGTTACTTCATCATCCCCCTGAAAATCATAAGCAGTATTTATATCCTTTACTGCTGCCTCCATTCCCTTATGGAGAGTCTTCCAGTATTCTCCGTCTACACATTTACTTACAACAGCAATTCTGCTGCCTGCAACAACAGGAATTGTAGTATCAACCTGGGATGTTTCTTTCTCTTCTGTCTCTTCCTGTTCATTTACACTAACAGGATCTTTCTCCCCATCTGCCTGCACATCCGCAACAAAATTATTTAAGCCGCTTTCTTTATTGATTCCTCCTGCAATCATTACTGCTACTGCAAGAAGAAATGCAGCTACTGCTGCTTTTTTCATCTTTTTTCTCCTTTTCTTTCATATGAACTTCATCCAAATGTGCCCTATTTTACTGCTGTATCCACCTTCTCAGCAGTCCTGTTTTTACATTATACACATTTTAATGTTATCGTCCATAGATTTCATATTTTTTTCATGATTTCATAAGAAAAAAAACAGTAAAAAGAAGTTTAGAAGCCCGCAAAGGCCATATTCTCCGGAATCACACTGAAATCCATCTTTTTTCCGGTCTTCGGATGACTGAATACAAGCTGGCAGGAGCATAGTCCCAAAGGCAATCCTGAATGATCTGACATATTATATTTGCGATCTCCCAGAAGTGGCATGCCCGCATTGGACATCTGAACTCTTATCTGGTGATGCCTGCCCGTTTCCAGCTGAATTTCCATAAGAATTCTTTTTCCTGTTTCAGTTCTGTTGTCTTCAACCTCTTTCAGAACTTTGTATGAGAGTCGCGCTTTTTTTGCACCTTTTGTGCCTGCCTGTGCTACTTTTGATATATTTCCTTTCGACTCTTTTTTCAGGTAATCCTCAAGTATACCAGACTTTTCTGCCGGTTCCCTGTCTGTAACTGCCAGATATTTTTTGGTCGCCGTCTTATTGCTGATCTGATTACTTAAGGAGGCTGCTGCCTTTGGAGTCAGTCCAAATACAAGTACACCCTCTACCGGCTGATCCAGTCTGTGAACCACTGCCAGATATGGTATTTTTCCCTGGCTTTTCTGACTGAGATAATTTTTCAGTGCACTTTCCAGATCCATTGCTCCAATTCTTGCATTCTGTACGGCAATCCCTGCTGGTTTATGATATACGAGAACCTCCCCATCCTCATAAAGTATCCTTGATTTTATATCATTATCAAACATAAAAAATCTCTCCTTTTATGGAGAGTATAGCTTAAATCACAGATTCTGACAACACAAACAGAGACGGTCATCATTTTTACTTTGCGTTTAAAATGATGACCGTCTCAAGACTCTTCGTTAATCATTACAACCTCATTCTTCTTCAGTTATTTTTTGAGGTACTAATCGAAATTTCTTCAGTTATACATCTTCTTTATGTATAAATTCCGATTCTCTCTATTAAGTTTTAATATCTTTTCAGTTTATATTGTGCTTTTGGAGTTATTATTTATTTCCTGCTCATAATCCTTATGATTTTTATCACTGGATCATTTAGAAAGTTAATAGAATCAAATTATAATTCACGTCTTATAATTTATTTTTAAGAAATATCAGCAAAGCTTTTTATTGGACTTAAACAGCTTCAAACTTAACTTTTTAAATTTCAAACTGTTTTCCTTTAAAATAGAATTCTGTTCATTTCTTATTTAACACTTTTTGTGAGAAAGTGTTCTTCTGATGCAAAGCTTCGATTCATATTTATATGGATCTCAAAGTTTCTTTTTAACTATCATCAATATACTCTGGAACTCTTCTTCCAGACGAACATCTGAGTTAAATTCAAACCTTTCCAGAAATGTTTCTTTACACAATTCTGAAATCATTTGTATCAGGTCTGTGACAGGTATTCAATATGAGAAATCATTTCTATGTACCGGGGATACTTTTGATTTATTTTTTTCTGAAGTTCTGTTCGCCAGAAATGTCTTTGATAAAAGACTTTCTTCTGAAAATAATCAATTTTATAAATTTACGGGCATTTATGTATCCGGTCTTTCTGGCAGGAAATCTGATTTCTGTCACTGCTCATATTGATGAAGTGATTTATGACTGTCCCAATGGTATCACCCTTACCTTTCTTACGATTTCATCCTTTTCATGTAACATTTATATATGCTATGAATTGAATGATTTTCTTTTTTATTTCGCTTTTCTTTTGATGTCATTATAATAGCATTAGTGTTTGTATTTGTCAATACTTTTTTATTTATTTTTGATAATTTTATTTGTATTATTCTTTTCATTTTGTTTAAATCTGCTATTTTGTCATAATTATATATAATATTCAGACATTTCATTAAGGTAAACCTGCCACTGGCAGCTTCTCTTGCATACTATAAAAAACAAAGACAGACTCTCCTTGAATCTGCCTCTGTTTTCCATTGTTCACACAACGGTTGTGATATTATTTTCTGTTATAGTTGATCAGACAGCCTTTAAGAATAATCTCACGCTCATCGTCTGTTAACTCTCCAAGTGTTACCTGGAACTCTTCCAGTCCCTCCGGTTTCACAACATATCCTGTGATACTGTCAGCTTTTTCAGCAACTGCTTTACGTACTTCCGGGAAGAACAGATAATCATCATTCTTAAACGGAAGTTCACCTTCCCTGATAAGAAATGGAAGCATACCCCAGTTGATCAGGTTGGAGCGATATCTCTTGGTTGCATATTCGTTGGCAATATTTGCCCAGCCACCAAGGACTTTCTGACATGATGCAGCCTGTTCACGTGCAGAACCATCACCCGGTTTTACAGCAAAAATCGTACTTCCGATGCCGATATTATCTTTGCATACATTCGGGAACTGTTTCTTCACTACCTCCATTATCGGTTTCAGTTCCGGAACTGCCTCTGCTGCACATTCACCTTTTTCAAGCGCTTTCTGTGCTTTCTGGATTTCTTTCGCACGGCCTACATATGCTGGATCTTTACGTGAAAGAGTAAATTCAGCCAGTCCAAGCGGATTGGAACGATAAGAAGAAGTCTCTCCTGACGGAATCAGTTCATCTGTAGTTGTAACAGGATCATGAATCTCAGATACAACTTTCAGCACAAGATTTTCTGCAAGTTCAGGCATCTCCGGCCAGTCTTTGATATTTGGTCCGAACTGAATCTCAACGCTCGGATCAGCAACACCTTTGCTGTCAAAAATGCGGTTTTCATAGATAGTTTTGTCAAAGAAATATTTCTGATGAGTATAATCACCAGTATATTCTTCGGCTGATGTAAGGAATCCCTTATTAGCTGCTGTTGCCGCAATAGATCTTGCATCCATAAGTGCAACAGAGGAAATCTGACCGTTCTGAATCTTGGAACCTTCACGGTTCGGGAAGTTTCTGGTTGTATGGCGGATACTGAATGCGTTATTTGCCGGTGTATCTCCTGCACCGAAGCATGGTCCGCAGAAAGCAGTCTTGACAACAGCGCCTGTTTCAAGAAGGTCAGCCAGAACTCCATTTCTCGCAAGCTCCATATAAATCGGTGTACTTGCCGGATAAACACTGAGTGTAAATGCATCAGCACCAATACTTGCGCCTTTCAGAATATCCGCTGCTGCACAGATATTTTCAAAGCCACCACCAGCACAGCCGGCAATGATTCCCTGTTCCACATAGAGTTTACCATCAACGACTTTGTCTTTAAGTGTGTATGGAATCTTACCATCAAGGCTTACCTGCGCTTTTTTCTCCACATCATCGAGAATATCATAAAGGTTTGCTTTCAGTTCATCGATTGTATATGTATTACTTGGGTGGAACGGCATTGCGATCATAGGTTTGATCTCGCCCAGATCAATTTCCACACAGCCGTCATAATATGCAACTTTACCAGGTTTCAGTTCTTTATAATCTTCTTTTCTTCCATGGATTTCATAGAATTCTTCAATCTTTTCGTCTGTCTGCCAGATTGAAGAGAGACAGGTTGTTTCCGTAGTCATAACATCCACGCCGATGCGGAAATCTGCGCTTAATCCTGCCACACCAGGTCCTACAAATTCCATAACTTTATTTTTGACATATCCATTTGCGAATACTTTGCCAATGATAGCAAGTGCGACATCCTGCGGTCCTACTCCCGGACGCGGTTCGCCTTTCAGATAAATAGCAACAACGCCTGGCATATTGATATCATACGTCTGAGAAAGAAGCTGTTTTACAAGTTCTCCGCCGCCTTCTCCCATTGCCATGGTACCGAGTGCGCCGTAACGTGTATGACTGTCGGAACCAAGGATCATTTTGCCTCCGCCTGCAAGCATTTCACGTGCATACTGATGAATGACTGCCTGATGAGGAGGTACATATACCCCGCCGTATTTTTTCGCACAGGTGAGGCCAAACATGTGGTCATCTTCATTGATTGTACCGCCTACTGCACAAAGTGAGTTGTGGCAGTTTGTCAGTACATAGGGAACCGGGAATTTCTCGAGTCCTGAAGCACGGGCAGTCTGAATGATACCTACAAATGTAATATCATGAGAAGTAAGTTTATCAAACTTAATCTGAAGTTTCTGCATATTTCCGGAAGTATTGTGGGCTTCCAGAATACCGTATGCCATCGTATTTCTGGCAGCATCTGCTTTAGATACCGGCTCTGTCATCTGAGCTTCTTCTACGATGTCATGGCCATTTACAAGATAAACACCACCGTCATATAATTTCATAAAATAACTCCTCCATTCATATGAATTGTGCAATTTTGTTCTTCGTTTTACGCAAAATTTATCTTCATTATACTTTATCCCGCTAAAATCCGCAATCTATTTTTCGGAATAGAAAAAGTCAAAGAATTGCGAATATGGTATACAAGACGCTTGGTGCATGGTACTGAACAACATGCTTACCGGATAATGCTGGATTCCTGATAAAATTCGGACGCTGATTTGCTGCCATTCGGGAAGAACTCGCACCTTACGGCGCTCAGACATTTCCCTCGGTGGCAGCGCTAGCCCAAATTTCATCGACGGAATCTGCGCAGGCATCCGGATAATCATGTTGTTCGTATCCATTTCCAAGCTGATATACGCAGAATCTCCAGGAAATGGATTTTCGTGAAATTGTTCTCTGATGCTGTCTCCCTGAATAATTTCGTCAAGGTTCCTGATGGACAGGTCTTTGTGTTGATGCAGAAAACGGATTGTCTGAGTCGCGAAGCGACGAGTTTGACGTTTTCTGTATCGTTTTTAACAAAGTTCTGTGCATCCTGGAACCTTAGAAATTATGAACCGGAGACATGTTCGGAGAACATTTCATCGAAAATCAATTACTAATATTGATATTATTATAATTATTCATTATTCATTTTTTACTTCTGCGTATACTCGGAATCCTCTGACTTTACTTTCGACAGTAAATCCGCTATACTGTAAAGCACTTAAACAGGAGGTACATTCTTATGTTTCGTTTATGGGGAAAAATATGGAAAGACAACCATATGTTAAAAGACACTGTCATCTGTGATGACTCAGAAGATACACGTACACACAAAATTTTTCATGCCCTGCAGGAGATCTGCTATGAATTTGACCTGGCGAACCCTATCTGGCTTGACAAAACAATCAATGATTTTAAACGTCATTCCAAAACAAGGTTCTACCAGGACAATTTTGTAGAAACAATAGAATTTGATTATCTCGAAATTCAGGTGATTGAAGAAGACTGACATTATATGTCACAATCTGTTTCGGATAGTCATTCCATAAATTCACGAATGATCTCTCTCATGATTTCTTCCTCTTCGGGGCTGAGCATTTTACTGAAGTGGCTTCCTGTAGCTGCTGTCTGGCGTATGCTGGCAGCAATACGTTCGACCATTTCTTCCTGAAGTACCGGATCTTTTTTCTTCACTTCCGGAGCCGGTTCATACTTCCGGGCAGAAGGAACAGCCTCACGGGGCTTTTTCGCCTGCAGAATATAATCAGCCAGAGAATTCATGATCAGCTCTTCACGATAAGTAAAATCCAGGATCTGCCTCAATACAAGCAGAGCGACCGGGACTGCCGTTCCAACGTAAAGATAGGACAGAGGCAGTCCATTATTTATGGAGGGCTGTGAAGTCATAAACACAGCTGTAATCAGACATGCTGTAGATACCAATGATGGACCCCACACCATAAAATTCATCCTGTTCAGAAGTTTGTCTCGTGTTTTCCAGAGATTCAGCCATTTTTCCTTAAGGCTGTTTACTGCTTTTGTTTTTCGCATAGCTCTTCTGTAGGTTAGATGTACTGCCAGCATCCCCACTGCACCCGCTGCTCCCAACGCAGTCATAAAATACAGCAGGATCCTGAGATCCATGATTTTTTCCAGCATATGTTCCTCCTTACCTTTAAAATGGCAGGCTTTTCCGATACTCTGCCTTCCTGCTGATAAGGTTTATTTTACACCTGTCAATCACCTCTGGAAACAAAAATCGTTCGTCAAATTCTTTCATAAAAACGCAAAAATCCCTCTGCTGCAGGTGTTACCCCCACAACAAAAGGATTTATAAAAACTCTTTTACATTTCTTCCAGCGCTTTTACTACTTCTTCAAATTTCATAAAATGTGATGCCTTTACAAGAACTGTATCACCTTTCTGCACGTATCTGTCAAGATGTGCAAGAAGAGACTCTCTGCTTTTTTCATGATAAACGCAGAACGCCGGATCTGCCTTCTTCGCAGCCTCATACATATGAGTCGAAAGGTCTCCCACACAGACGCAGGCATCAATTCCGCAGGAAACCGCATGTACTCCAACTTCTTCATGGAGTGCAATTTCATTTTCACCAAGCTCACCCATATCTCCCAGAATCGCCACTCTTCTTCCGGCACCATCATGAAGTACATTCAAAGAAGCCTTCATTGACATCGGGTTCGCATTATAACAGTCATCAACAATAAGAAGCTTATCTGTTTCAATCATTTTAAAGCGACCGCTGATAGCTTCAAGGTTTTCGATTCCTGCTTTGATCTGTTCAATGGTAAGTCCATAAATACGTCCCACTGCCGCTGCAGCCAGCGCATTATAAACCATATGTATTCCCGGCATAGGTACAAGGACAGAAAAACTCTGGTCTCCCAGATGAATCCTGCATTCCATACCTTTCAGTCCCCTGCTGACAATTTCATCTGCATAAACATCTCTCTGCTCATTCAGCCCAAAGAAAACCGGCTTAATGCCATTATATCCTTCTACTGTGATCAGTTTATCATCATCGCCATTCAACACAATATGTCCGTCTGGTCTAAGAGTCTGGAAGATTTCTGTTTTGGCCTTCAGAACCCCATCTCTGTCTCCGAGGTTTTCCAGATGGCAGGTTCCGATATTAGTGATCACACAGGTATCCGGTCTGGCAATTTTGGTAAGTCGGGTCATTTCCCCGAAATCACTGATTCCCATTTCCAGAACTGCTATCTCATCTTCGTCTCTCAGGCGGAATACTGTCAGCGGAAGTCCCAGTTCATTATTAAAATTCCCCTGTGTTTTCAGTGTACGATATTTTTCTTTCAGTACAGATGCAATCACTTCTTTTGTACTTGTCTTTCCAACACTTCCGGTAATTCCAACTACCGGGATATTCAGCTGTTTCAGATAAAATTCAGCAATATCCTTCACCGCCTGCAGAGAAGATTTCACCTGAATATATGGATATTCCGCCTCCGGAAGTTCCCTCTCAGAAAGTGTGGACAGTGCTCCCTTTGCCATAACATCCGGAATAAATTTGTGTGCATCTACCCGTTCTCCCACAATAGGGACAAACAGACAGTCTTTTTCAATCTTTCGGCTGTCTGTAGTAATCGCTGTCACTTCCTGATCCAGTGCAGTCTCCGGTCCATGATAAATGCCACTGCAGACTTCTGTAAGGTTTCTTAAAGTCAGGTTTTTCATTTGAATACTCCTTACTGATACTTTTTCATCGACACTCTGATCAGTTCTTCGCAGAGAGTCGGATAATCCATTCCAAGAACTGCTGCTTCCTGAGGAATCAGACTTGTAGGTGTCATTCCCGGCAATGTATTTGCTTCCAGACAGTACAGTTCTTCATCTTCTGTAACTATGAAATCCAATCTTGCATAGCTTTCCATTTCGAGCGCATGATAGCCGGCTACTGCTGCTTCCTGAAGCTTCTTCGTCAGTTCTTCTGAAATCGGTGCCGGGCATGTTTCAACAACTGCTCCCGGTTTGTATTTATTCTCGTAGTCGTAGAATCCTTCTTTTGGTACAATCTGGACTACAGGATATGCCTTTCCATCAACAACAACAACTGTATATTCCACACCTTTTACAAATTCTTCTATAACTACTTCGTTTTCATAACCAAATGCACCGTCAAGAGCTTTTGTGTAGTCTTCCTGATTATCCACAATATAAACGCCGATACTTGAACCTCCGCAGCATGTTTTGACTACAACCGGAAATTCCAGTCCCAGCTCCTGCGGAGTTTCTTTTCTCTCGGATTTTTTCATGGAGGCCCCACCCGGTGTCGGAACGCCATGCATCTGGAACATATCTTTTGTGATACCTTTATCCATTGCCATTGCACTGCTGAGGTATCCTGTTCCTGTGTAAGGAATTCCCATCAGATCAAAAGTCGCCTGCAGTCTTCCGTCTTCTCCATTGGCACCATGCAGTCCCAGGAAAACAAAGTCAGCCTTTTTGCAGAGTTCAATTACATTCGGACCGAAGAAATCTTTGCGGGATTTTTTGAGATTTTCGATGTCTTTATTAAATCCACTCATGTATGCTGCTGCTCTTTCCACATCATATTCCTGCGGGAACGGATCTTCCCAGTTTACTTCTTCAACACCACAGAAAACATCCACAAGAATCGCCTGATGTCCTTTCTGTCTCAGGGCACCGCAGATACCTGTTCCTGATACTATGGAAACTTCTCTCTCTGTGCTGGTTCCACCTGCTAATACAACAATTTTCATATCTCCATCTCCTTAAAAGAAAGTAAAAACTGCTGCAGAAATTCATCTGAAATCCCTGCAGCATCTGCTGAATTTATTTGTAAATTACTATCGCCATATCTTTTTCTGTATTCTGCCAGAGCTGCTGTGCCTGCTCCATTGGAAGTACTACGCAGCCCTGGGTACTGTCACTCCAGTTATCCATAACAGTACTGAAATCTGCTTCTCCTTCACTGCCAAATTCTCCGTCATCAGCATCGACTCCGGCCTGAGACAGGGCATAGTCTCCATATATTCCAAGTTCATCTGTAAAAGGAATCCAGAAATTTACAGCATCTCCAGAACCACCACCTGGAACTGCTGACTCCTTCTTCTCACCTGCAGCATAAACGCCCTCCGGAGTACTGCTGCTGGCTGTAAATCCAGTATCCACAACCGGCTGTCCATCTTTGTAAAAAACAAGCCTTCCGTTTGTAAGATCTATTTCAATATAAGTATATCCAATATCATTGGTGTTTCTACTGGTCGCCTTCTGTGAATATTCAGGCTCCCTTACCTGAGTTTCTCTGTCCATGACAGCCTGATACAGTTCATCTGTTTCTTTTGACTGGTCAATGATCCACCCATAAGTTCCTCCGGGAACAGTTATCTCTCTGTTATCATAAGTAACAAAGGCTCTCTCTGTACCAGGTGTGTCATATTTCTCTGCAAGCTGCTTTACATAATCTGCAACTGCCTGTCTGTCAACTGTCAGGTCGTCATTTTCATCTCTGGTAAGCCATTCCCGTATTACTGATCTGTCCACTGTTTCCTTACGGTCTCCGAAATCATAGGTAATGACTACATCTGTAAGTTCATTCATCTGCTGACAGTCTTTCGTCAGATCTTTGCTGTAAACTGCAGGATCGATATAACATTCGTCCTCTTCGAGATTTACTACTGTTTTCCCTGTTGTAACTGCCTGCGAAATAACCTCTTTCAGCTTCTGCTGATCTACAAGTGTTCCTTCAGTTTCAGGTATAACCTCGAATCCGTCATCATTTTCCTGAATCGCCGCATCAACCGGTTTTTCATTATCCTGAAGACATTTCAGGCTGCTGAACACCTGAGCAAATAAAGTCTGATCAAAAGTTGCAGAGGACGGTACCTCGTATGTTTTGTGCTGGCTGAATGCCAGGAACCATCCGAAACGGTTCTGTTTATGCATGAGATTCTTCACGCTGCCATCAGAACTGTAGGCAAGTTTTATCTCATCTGCTGAAATGCTTTCCTGACCGTTACCCCTTGTCTGGATTGCCAGAACATAAGCTCCTGTCTTTTCTTTCAGAAGTTCTTCTGCCTCCTGCTGAGTCATATAAGAGCAGTTAAATCCATTCACTACAGAGCCCGGAAGGAAATGTTCTGTAAAATAGTATACTCCAAAAAAATAGGAGCCCACAGCAAGAAGAAGCAACACTATAATGAAGCCTGTCAGTATTTTTCTTCCTCTGCTCATTCCTGCATCTTCTTCTGCCATGGTACCTCCTTATTCAAAATTCAAATTCTGTTATTTCAGTATTCAGATCAGTCTGCCAGAAGTTTTTCCACACTGGCAAGTTTGACACATACAACAAATACCTGTGCTGCTTTTTCCAGGTCTTCTGTTGTCGGGAAGGACGGTGCAATACGAATATTGCTGTCTTTCGGGTCCTTTCCATATGGATAGGTTGCTCCTGCACCTGTCATCACTACACCGGCCTCTTTTGCCATTGCAACGATTTTCTTTGCACAGCCTTCCATTGAATCAAAGGAAATGAAATAACCACCCTTTGGTGTTGTCCATTCGCCAATTCCAAGTCCGCCCAGTTCTGCCTCGAGAGTTTTTTCCACCATTTCAAATTTCGGACGAAGGATTGCTGCATGTTTGCTCATATGGGCATGGATTCCATCAAGGTTTTTGAAGAATCTTACATGACGGAGCTGGTTCAGTTTGTCATGTCCGATTGTCTGTACTGTCATATATTTGCGGAAATCATCAAGGTTTGCCTTGGAAGCTGCAACTGCTGCAATACCAGAACCCGGGAAGCTGATCTTGGATGTGGAAGTAAATTTGTATACAATATCCGGATTACCTGCTTTTGCGCATTCTTCAAGGATTTCAAGAAGGAAGTCCTGTTTTTCCGGTTCATCATAAAGATGATGTACACTGTAAGCATTATCCCAGTAAATACGGAAATCCGGAGCTGCCGGTTTCAGTCTTGCAAAACGTTTTACAGTTTCTTCTGAATAAGTATAGCCCTGTGGATTGGAATATTTCGGCACACACCAGATACCTTTGATCGCAGGATCTTCGCTTACCAGTTTCTCTACCATGTCCATATCCGGTCCTTCAGGACTCATCGGAACATTGATCATCTCAATGCCGAAAAATTCTGTTACTTTGAAATGACGATCATAGCCCGGTACAGGACAGAGGAATTTTACCTTGTCCAGTTTACACCACGGAGTATTTCCCATAACACCATGTGTGAAGGAGCGTGCTACTGTGTCAAACATGACATTTAAGCTGGAGTTTCCATAAATGATAATATGCTCAGGATCTACTTCTGAAATCTCTCCAAGAAGACGTTTTGCTTCCGGAATACCGTCGATAACACCATAGTTACGGCAGTCCACGCCAGTCTCACATTTCAGATCTGTATTACTTCCAAGAACATCCATCATATCCATGGAAAGGTCAAGCTGATCTGCTGCCGGTTTACCACGTGACATATCAAGTGCAAGTCCCTGTGCTTTGATGTCTGCATACTGCTGTTCCAGTTCTTTTCTGAGTACAAGAAGCTGGTCTCTGTTCATTTCACTGTACTTCTGCATAATAATCCTCCTCGTGCCGTGTCTGTACCGGCAATGTAAACCACTTTTTTATCTTTTCTATTTTAGTATGCTAAAATCCTGCTTGTCAAGTCCCTGTGACCTTCTGATTATAAAAACCTTGCAGATTTTCTGCTTTTCCCATATACTTGATAGCAGATAATGAGTTACTGTTTACAGTAACGATATAACACCAGAAAAGAAAGGTTAATATATATGTGGATTGCAAATGACTGGAAAGAATATGAAGTAATTGACACTTCCTGCGGTGAGAAGCTGGAACGATGGGGAAAATATATCCTGGTCCGACCTGACCCGCAGGTAATCTGGGATACCCCGAAGGCAAGCCGTGGCTGGCATAATATGAATGCTCATTATCACAGAAGCAAAAAAGGCGGCGGCGAATGGGAGTTTTTTGATCTGCCACAGCAGTGGGACCTCCATTACAAACACCTCACCTTCCATCTGAAACCATTCAGTTTCAAACACACAGGTCTTTTCCCGGAACAGGCCGTAAACTGGGACTGGTTCGGAGATAAAATCCGTAATGCAGGGCGCCCTGTCAAAGTCCTGAACCTTTTTGCCTATACAGGTGGCGCTACTCTTGCCGCTGCTACCGCCGGAGCACATGTAACACATGTAGATGCCTCCAAGGGCATGGTAAACTGGGCAAAAGAAAATGCAGCTGCTTCAGGCCTTCAGGAGGCACCGATCCGCTGGCTGGTGGACGACTGTGTGAAATTCGTAGAGCGTGAAATCCGGCGAGGAAATCATTACGATGCGATCATCATGGATCCGCCTTCCTATGGAAGGGGACCGAAAGGCGAAATCTGGAAAATCGAAGATGCCATTCATCCGCTGATCAAACTCTGCACTCAGATTCTCAGCGATGACCCTCTGTTTTTCCTCGTAAATTCTTATACTACAGGACTGGCACCGGCAGTACTCACCTACATGCTTGCCACTGAGCTTAAGAAATACAACGGTCATGTAGATTCTCAGGAAATAGGACTTCCTGTAACCTCCAGCGGACTTGTCCTTCCATGTGGAGCTTCCGGACGCTGGGAAGCAAAATAGTTATCCAAAGCTAATTCTTCTGAAAATATAAGAATTTTGTTGTTATTTTCTTGAATCTCCTGACATAGAGATATATAATACTGTTATCAAATATTTCAGGAGAGGTGACCATATCATGGAAGCAAGATCAAAAGACAGTCTTCCCTACACCTGTACTCCGGCCTATGACCGCAGCCACTGTGGGAACTGTGTCTGTGCCACCTGTTATCAGCAGGAATTCTGCGATCGATGCAGTTCCTGTCAGGAGCTTTCCCATAAGAAAGAATCCTGTTATCGATATGAAGGTGCCTATTGTTACTGAAAAGAACCCGACATTTACACTGGATTTATTCCTCTATAAATGTCGGGCTCTTTTTATGATTCTCTATTCTTTTCTTTCGGAAATACCATGGTGATTTCTGTTCCTTTTCCCAGTTCACTGATCATATTCAGCGTACCTCCAAGGAAAGTCACTCCATGTTTTACAATAGACAGACCAAGGCCGGTTCCTCCGATTTCCTTTGAATGACTTTTATCCACCCTGTAAAATCTTTCAAAAACTCTGTTACTGTCTTCTCTCGGAATTCCGATTCCGTTGTCTTTTACAGTCAGCTGTACCTTATCTCCTATATCCTGGAAATGAATGCTTACTGTACCGTCCTCTTGATTATATTTGATTCCGTTATCACAGAGATTGTAGATCACTTCTTCAAGAATAGGGCGGACAGTACGAAATACAAGTGGTTTCCCGTCTATGAAGAGATGAACATTTTTCTTCTCAGCAATACCTTTGAGATTATTGCATACATCTTTTACCACGCCGTACAGGTCTACCTGCTCCCATTCATAGGGATTGACCCCTTCGTCCAGCTGGGATACTTTGATCGTATCCTCGACCAGCCGAATCAGCCGCTGTGCTTCTTTGTAAATCCGCCCTGCAAACTTTTTGATATCTTCATCTTTCACAAATCCATCCTGAATGATTTCTGCAAATCCGGCAATAGATGTAAGCGGTGTTTTCAGTTCATGAGACACATTTGCCGAGAATTCCCTGCGCAGATTTTCTCTCTCTATTTTTTCAGTCTCATTTACAAGAAGAAGTACTGCACCAACTACCTTTGTCTCTCTGAAAACAGGATTGGCAATCATCTGTACAAATTCACTGTCCAGCTTCAGAAGTGCACTTCCGTGCTGTCCAGCCAGAGCATGTTCGATCACTTTACGAAAATCTTCATTACGATCCAGAGAATATACACTTTCTCCGGTTTTGGGCTCCTTCATCTGGAACATTTTCCAGACACTGGAATTTCCTGAAAGGATCATCGTATAGGCATCAATTACAAGAAGTCCCTCCTGCATGTTTTCTGTGATGATCGTAAATTCTTCCTGATTCCGTCGTGCATTTTCAAGCTGTGCACTGATCTGACATTTCTGCTTATATATTCTGCTGAGAAGAGGACCAATCTCTTCATATCCATCATTCTGCTCCGGCTGATCCAGATTCAGATCATTGATAGGCTCAACTAACCTTCTGGCGGATTTCGATGAAATTAATCCGGCAAAAATAATCATTATGATCATGATTCCAAGGAATGGCGGAAGAAGCTGAAGAGTCAATGCAAGTATGGAACTCTGTGTACTTGCAACCCGCAGAACAGAATCATCTGATAATCTTAACGCATAATAGACAGTTCTTTCAGATAAGGTATCTGAAATTCTGTCTGAAAATCCGCTTCCACTTTCCTGGGCTTCCTGAAATTCTTCTCTGTTGCTGTGGTTTTCCATCTGTGAAGCATCTGCCTGATTGTCATACAAAACAGTACCATCTTTGTCAATATAGGTAATTCTGGCATCACTGTTCTTTATTTTCTGCAGGTACTCCGTTCCCTGAAATTCGACCCCGTATGCCAGATAAGAGGCTTCTTTCTTCAGTTCCATGTTCATTTCTTTTCCAAAATACTGATACAGAATTGCCATTACAAGGGCAATTCCGCATATCAGTACAGTCGTCGCAACCAGTACAGTTGATTTGAAGATTTTTTTTGTCAAATCACTTGCCTCCCATTTGGTGCTCATTATTTCGGTGTACACCTGTAATCGAGTATTCCACCCATTCTGCAATATTTACAGCATGATCACCGATACGTTCCATGTATTTGGCAGTCATCAGAAGATCAAGGCCTGCTTTTGCGTCAAGATTCTGATACATCATCTGTGCCAGTTCTTCTTTCACCTGATTAAAGGCATCGTCTACCTTATCATCATTATCAATAACCTGACGGCATAATGCAAGGTCTGCTTTTACAAAAGCGTCAATACTTTCACTGACCATTTTTACCGTCATATCCGCCATCTGGCTGATCAGCTTCGGAATTTCTATGTTGTTATCTTCAATAAATTTAGAAAGATCCGCAATATCTGCCGCCTGATCGCCAATCCGTTCCATATCTGAGATCATTTTAAGAGCAGCTGAAATCTGTCTCAGATCTCCGGCAACGGGCTGCTGATGGAGCAGAAGGCGCATACAGAGATTTTCGATTTCTCTTTCTTTTGCATCAATCTCTTTGTCTGTATCAAACACATCACGAATACAGTTCTCGCCCTGGATTGCTCTGGTAGATAGACCGATGACTTTTTCACAGAGACTGCCCATTGTGATCATCTGTACATGAAGTTCTTCAAGCTGCCGCTGAAAACGAGTTGCCATAATCAACCAAACCTCCCTGTAATATAATCTTCTGTTCTTTTGTCTTTCGGCATGGAAAACAGTGTATCTGTATCATTAAATTCAACAACTTCACCAAGAAGGAAAAATGCTGTTTTATCAGAAATACGTGTTGCCTGCTGCATATTGTGAGTAACAATAACGATCGTGTAGTCACCTTTCAGTTCCATGGCCAGTTCCTCGATCTTTGATGTTGAAATCGGATCCAGCGCTGAAGTAGGCTCATCCATCAAAAGTACCTCCGGCTGTACTGCAAGTGCTCTTGCAATACAGAGTCTCTGCTGCTGTCCGCCGGACATTCCAAGTGCACTTTTTTTCAGTCGATCCTTGACTTCGTCCCAGATTGCCGCATCGCGGAGAGATTTTTCTACAATTTCATCCAGTTTCGCTTTGGAATGGATACCATGTGTTCTCGGGCCATAAGCAATATTATCATAAATACTCATTGGAAATGGATTCGGTTTCTGGAAAACCATTCCTACTCTTTTACGAAGCTGGTTTACATCCATATCTCCATAGATATCTTCACCATCAAGTTCGACTTTTCCTGTGATTTTACAGCCTTCTACAAGATCATTCATACGGTTCAGAGATTTCAGCAGTGTGGACTTTCCACAGCCGCTTGGTCCGATAAACGCAGTAATCTCTTTTTCCGGAATGTGCATATTGATATCTTTTAATGCATGAAACGCTCCATAATGAAGGTTCATGTCTTCTATTGAAAGTTTAATATTATTTTCAGTCATGTTTTTTATCCTTTCGCGATACGTTTTGCCACCATACCGGACAAACCGTTAATAAGCAGTACAAATAAAAGAATAACAACTGCTGTTGCAGATGCCTGGTTCATATGAAGTCCTTCACTTGAAAGTACATACATGTGAAGAGCCAGTGTACGTCCGGAACCCATCAGGTTCGGAACCTGGGCTACTGTACCGGAAGTATAAAGAAGGGCTGCTGTCTCACCAATAATACGCCCGATCGCAAGAATGATACCTGCCAGAATGCCGGGAACTGCTGATGGCAGAACAATCGTAAATATAGTACGGAGCTTACCTGCTCCAAGTCCGAAACTTGCTTCTCTGTAAGAATCAGGGACTGCTTTTAATGCCTCTTCTGACGTTCTCATAATCAGAGGAAGAACCATGATGACCAGTGTGCATGCCCCTGCCAGAAGTGAAAGTCCCCAGTGAAGTGCTGTTACGAAAAACAGCATACCAAACAGGCCAAATACAATGGATGGAATACCTGAAAGTGTTTCAGCTGTAATACGGATGACCTGAACCAGTTTGTTTCCTTTTTTTGCATATTCAACAAGATAGATTGCTGCAAAAATACCAATCGGTGCTGCGATTAAAAGAGAAAGTGCTGTCATAATAAAAGTATTGATCAGAGAAGGCATCAGGGAAACATTCTCTGATGTATATTCCAGGCTAAAAAGCTCAGGTGTCAGATATGGTATTCCTTTGACCAGAATATAGGCAACAAGGAATATCAGAACTGCAAAGGTAATCACAGCCGCCCCTATAGTCAGAAGTGCCAGTATTCCGGAACCCGGATGGTTTACATAAGATTTAATGCGGTCTGCTGCTGTTGTTTTATTTCTTTTTTCCATTTTATTCACCGCCGGATCTATTGCCGCTGCATTAGTCTGCATTCTCTGACCTCCTGTTCAGTAAAGAAAGACTCAGGTTAATGATCAGGATAAATACAAAAAGTACCACACCTGTTGCTATCAGTGCTTCTCTGTGAAGTCCTGTTGCGTAACCCATTTCTGTAACGATATTTGCTGTCATAGTACGAAGACCTTTCAGAATACCTGCAGGCATTCTTGCCTGGTTTCCTGCTACCATGATAACTGCCATTGTTTCTCCGATCGCACGGCCGATTCCAAGAACTACTGCTGCAAGAATACCGGATTTTGCTGCCGGAAGCATAACTAAAAATACACTTCTTTCTTTCGTTGCGCCCAGTGCCAGTGATCCTTCATAATAACTTTCAGGAACACTTCGAAGTGCCGATTCTGTAGGCCCTATGATGGTCGGCAGAATCATGATTCCCAGGAGAAGGGAAGCTGCCAGCCAGCTGGTTCCTGTTCCTCCGAATGTATTTCTGATCAGTGGAACCATAAGTACCAGACCAAAGAAGCCATATACGATAGATGGAACACCTGCCATCAGTTCAATTCCGGACTTCAGAGGACGATATATTTTCTGTGGACAGTAACGAGCCATAAACACAGATGTCAGTAATGCAATCGGCACTCCTACCAGAATTGCACCGCCAGTTACATAGATACTGGCAATGATCATTGGAAAAATTCCAAATTTGTCATTAGAAGGTTTCCACACTGTTCCAAGCAGGAATTGAAACGGCCCGATCTTGGCTATCGCCGGAACTCCATTTGCAAACAGAAACAGACAAATCAAAAATACTGCCAGTACTGAAACGCAGGCAGCAACCATAAAAACAATTTTCATGGCCTGTTCTTTAAATCTATTCATACAGAATGCTTCCTCTCTTCTCTCTGAACATACCAGAAGCCCGGTGAACCGGGCCTCTGTTTATTCTCTCTTTAACCCTTATTATTTAGCCAGGTCATCCCAGTCAGTTGTTTCACCTGTGAAGATGGATTTTACCTGGTCGCTGGTCAGTTCATCAACATCGTTATCATTATTTACTACTACTGCAATACCGTCTCTTGCAATTTCTGTTGCTGTAAGATTTTCACTTGTTTCTTCATCTTTCAGTTCACGGGAAGCCATTCCGATATCACAGATGCCTTCTGCTGCGGAAGTAATACCTGTTGTAGAATCACTCTGCTGTACTTCTACAGTGATTTTTCCACCATTTGCTTTTTCGTATGCTTCTTTCAGTTTTTCCATTACAGGTGTTACAGAAGAAGAACCGGCAACTACTACTTTGCCTTCTGCATCGCTCTGCTCATATGCTGCTGCTTTATCATCAACTTTGATGTAACCATTGTCTTCAACGATCTGCTGTCCGTCAGAACTCATGATATAGTTGACAAAATCCTGTGCTGCGTCGCTTACTTTTTCACCTGTTACAATATTGAAAGGACGGGATACTTTGTATGTATCGTTTGCAACGTTTTCTGCTGATGCTTCTGCTCCGTCAATTTTTACAGCTTTTACAGTGTCGTTCAGAGAACCAAGAGAAATGTATCCGATTGCATTCTCATCTCCTGCAACAGTTGTCATCATTACGGAAGTGCTGTTTGTGATACTTGCATCTTCTGTTGTCATATCTACTTTTTCATCGCCCTGTTTTTCTTCAATACCGAACAGTTCAATAAATGCACCTCTTGTTCCTGATCCGTCTTCACGTGAAATAACATCAATTGCTCCTGTTGCTGCGTTTGCTACAGATGCAAAAACTGTGGTTCCGATCATTGCTGCTGTTAAGATTGCTGCGATTTTTTTCTTCATAATTAAATCTCCTCTTTATTTGCTTTATTCAGTTGTTTTCTAATTGACAAGTGCAATTATAAAAATCCAAAGTAAAAAATAAAATCCCGCTGGTGTAAAATCTTTGTAAAAAGAATTTACACTGACGGGATCTGAATATTTCATATTTAATTATTAGAAATTCAAATTATGTCAACCGGTTTCACTTTTTTTCTGACTCCAGAAAGTCATACGCAAACTGTGCGTACATGGCTGCACCACGCTTCAGAACGCTTTCATCAACCGTATAGTGGTCGTTATGATTTCTGGCTGTATAACCCAGTTCTTCATTCCTGCTTCCTACAAATCCGAAAACACCTGGAACCTTTTCCATAAAATAAGCAAAATCTTCACTAACCATAATTTTCTGAAATGGTTTCAGAACTTCTTCTCCATACATCTTAACTGCAGCATTCTGAGCGATCTTCAGGATATCTTCGTGATCATTGATGATCGGACCCGGATAATAATAAAACTTCAGAGTCGCTTTTGCACCCATGGATGCGGCAACATTTTCTGCTACTCTTCTGAGAAGAGGTTCAACCCGTCTGCGCATTTCCGGTGAATGTGTTCTGGTTGTTCCCTCCATCACTACTTTATTCGCGATAATATTGAAATTCTGTCCGCCTTCAATTTTACCAACGGTAACAACCAGCGGATTCAATGGATCATTTGTCCTTGACACTATTGACTGAATTTCCGTGAGGATATAAGCTGCTGTGAGAATTGCATCCACTCCCTGGTGCGGTGAGGATCCGTGTGCGGAAACACCCTCAACTTCTATAGTAAAATTATCACAACTTGCCATTCTCGGGCCGGCTTCAAAATTCATATAAGGTGCATCAATGTCTCCCCAGATATGAGTTCCGTAAACAGCATCTACTCCGTCCAGAAAGCCATGTTTTACATAATATTCAGCGCCATGACAGGATTCTTCTGCCGCCTGAAAAAGAATCTTTACATTCCCTTTCAGCTGATTTTTTTGTTCCATCAGCATCTTTATGCCGCCCAGTAACATTGCAATATGACTGTCATGTCCGCATGCATGCATCACGCCCGGATTCCGGCTGCAAAAATCCAGTCCGGTATGTTCTTCTATTGGGAGTGCATCAATATCTGCTCTCAATGCCACTGTTTTTGTGTCTGGTCCTGCCTGCCCACCTTCGATCATTGCCCAGAGGCCATTAAAATCCGGATAATAATGAGGTGTCAGCCCCATTTCTTCCAGCCGTTTCCCGATTTCTTTCGTAGTATTTACTTCCTTATAGGAAAGTTCCGGATGTTCATGAAAAAATCTTCTCTGCTCTATGATCCACTGTTCATTTTTTTCTGCTGATTCTTTGAAGTTCATATTTATTACCTCTGTGTCTGGTCTTTATCTGTATTAGTATTCTTACGAAAATTTCTTTTGGTGCCTCGATTTCATTTGCTATTGTATGCTCTGTAAGTTCTCCTTTTCAGAGTATTTTACTGATCTGTGAAAGATCAGTAATAATATGATCCGGTTTTATATCGGTATCCGGCTTAAGGCCTGTGCTGTGATGATCAAACCAACAGGTCTGAAGTCCATAAGAAATGCCTCCCGCAATATCTGCTGTCAGGGAATCACCGATCATCATGCACTCCTGCGGCAGAATTCCCGGTAGTTCCCGGAAACAGCCGTCAAAGAATTCTTTCCCTGGCTTATCTGCCCCTATCTTTTCTGATACGAAACAATGTTTGAAAAAATGCAGCATTCCTGCTTTCTGAAGACGGTTGATCTGCTGATCATACGGACCGTTGCTTGCTGCGCAGAGGCAATATTTCGGAGCAAGATATGTAAGGCTTTCTTTTGCTCCGGGCACTGGTATGGCACTGTTATAAAGACAGACTCTGAAATCTTTTTCCATCTGCACTCCATCAGCTTCCAGTCCCAGATGTCCCAGTATAGCCTGCCATCTCACATAATAAAGATCATCTATGGACAATTCTCCCTTTTCAATTCTTCTCCAGATTTTATTATTTTCTTCTGTAAATACCTTAAACATTTCCGGTTTATAGACAAGTCCGACCTTATGAAAACAATCCTTCATACCAGCTGCCGCCCCTGCATCAAAATCCAGGATCGTATTGTCGATATCCATAAATATTACTTTTATATTCATAGTGTAATTCCCTTCTGACCGGAAATACTTATATATTTTTTCCCAGTATGATACTGATCAGCCTTTTGTTCAGCATGATCGTACGGTTCCATGGATTAATGATCACACCCTCGATCTCGTCCACAGTAAGCGCTGATTCAAACAGTTTCTCTATATCTGTAAGGAAAGTGGATTTCACGCTGTCTCCACCTTTCAGTTCTTCTTCAAAACCGGTAAAAGCTGTCCACCACTGCTTACCATCGTCTGTTCTGACTGCCTGCAACTGTATCTGTCCATCACCTTTTGGCGGTTCCACTGCAATAATGAGCTGACCCTTTTCTCTCATTCTGCGGCGTATCACTGTCAGTGTATGTGCAAGCATCTCCTGAGTTGCTTCCTGCTGTAATCCGACGATTGCCTGCTCTATTTTATCGTTTCCCTGTAATCCTTCATCTGTGTGAAGGATTTTGTTGTCTTTCATTCAGATACCTCCATATTCATGAAATACAGAGAACCTGGCAGCTCATTACGGGTGCTTTGGCAACTGGCAGCTTCTCTTGCATACTTTTGTATAAATAATAAATGCCGGGAGCAAAATACCCCCAACATTCATTATAACTGTAAGTCTATTTTTTGTACATCTCAATTTCACTCAGAATATTCTGGAACCCGTCTTTTGAGATTCCTTCTGAGAAATACAAGGAATAGGAATATCCTTCATATGTCCATACAGCCAGATTATATGAAGTGTCATTTCCTTTCAGGCTGACCTGGATATTATTATTTTGCAAAGTAATCGTATTCTGCAAAGAATATTCATTATAATCCCCGGAAGGATCTTCATCACCTGCCTGCATACGATAAGTAGCATACTCACCATTCTCTCCATCGTATTCAATCTCCGCCAGATTTTCCCAATAGGAATAGTAAGCAGTTGAATTTACTTTGAAGGGCAGTGTTTCTTTTTTCAGATCATATATGAAGAATCCCACTTTGTCGGATAATTCTTCTGCTGACGCACATTCAACAATTCCATTTGCCAACATAGTAGTTTCATCTGCTGACTCTGTTTCGGCCGCCCCATCTGACATAACTGTCTCAGCAGAATTCTCTGCCGTAACCGCCCTGTCTGTCTCTGAAATTCCTGCTGTATTATTGTACTCCTGTTTAACAGCCCCATTCTGCAAATGATAAATCACAGGGACAGTGATCACACAGACAAGCACAGCAGCTGCCACTGCCAGATAACGGACAGGTTTCTGCATTCGCAGAATATGGGACTGCGCTGATGATCCTTCAGAACATTCTTTTACAACATTAGACAGGATCCTGTCATGCGCTTCCTCAGACATATAAATTTTTTCCATAATTTCATCATAAGACTTACTCAAAATCATATGCCTCCTTCAGAATTTTTCTCAGCTGTTCCCTTCCCCTTCTCAGGTCGGAGCGTACACTGCTCTCATTTCTGTGCAGAATCTGTGCTATATCGCAGGTCGAATATCCCTCATAATAAAACAGGTGAACAGCCTCCCTGTACTTTATCGGAAGTGTCTTTACTGCCTCCCAGACAAAAAAAAGGTCTTCTCTTTCTTCCTGCGCAAGTGTATCAAGAAGCTCATCTGTTTTCCTGAGTTTTTTATACCGTATTTTATTTTTGCTCAGATTGGAGGCAACCGTCAGAAGCCACGCTTTTTCCTTTGCCATGTCCATATTTTGCGGTGCTTTCTGCCAGTAACAGATCACCGTATCCTGTACGATATCTTCTGCATCTTCCATATTATGCAGATAAGAATAGGCCATCCTCAGGATATCATTTTCATATAGATTCAGAATTCGTACAGCAGTGGCATTGATCTCTTCTGTACGGGATAATGATCCGCTTTCATTTCCGGCTCTGCCTGAAAAACGGCAGATTAAATTTCTGAACAATTCCCGGATTATATAGCCGACTCGTCTTTCTTCATATATACCTCTGTTTAACAGACAACTACTTTCCATAATATCATTCATCTTTCTGTTATCGTGAATCAGTTACTTTATTTTTTTCACCAGACTGGTCATTGCCCATGTTCTGTGATTTTCTTTTCATTATATAAACACCCCAGACTGTAAAAATGTTGCACAAAAGAAAAAAATTTCATGGAAATTTCATCCACAAAAGCTTTTGATTGTTACTGCTCCATATTATCTACCATAAGCATATTCAACTGTTCCCAGCGTTTAAGATCTTTTTTGGTAAAAAGAAGCTGCTGGCGGAATTTCTCTGTCAGTTCCTGTGGCTTCAGTGTGATCAGACATTTGAATGCACAGGGCATCAGGTCTGCGCTTGAAATACCACAGAGAAGTCCCACTGTGAAATCACGCCGCTCCAGTGGATTAAAGATATAGAGAAGATCTTCTTCCAGCGGATTATATTGGTTTACAAAAGAAAAACGAATCAGCATATCGCTGTAGAGTACTTTTCCCGTATAAAAAATCTCACTGCTCCGTCCTGTTGCTGATACAGTACATATGGAAAGTGTTGCTTCATAACAGCCACTGTCCTCCTGTTTATCATAAATATCAATGATACCATCCTTCATTCTCTGGTATCGTCCGTCATAAAAATAGAAATACAGTTTTTTTGCCTGGAAAAAAGGATTCTTATTTGATAATTCCAGTGCGTTTCCAACTAATCTGTCTTCCGGTGCCTGATACGTAGTCAATTGTGCCATTGACACCTGCAGCACCTGACTGATCTCATACAAAGTTTCTATATCAACAGAGATTTCCCCATTTTCATATTTGCAGACTGTAGCCCTGCTTTTGTGGATTGCATCTGCCAGCTGCTGCAAGGTAATTTTTCCGGCTTTTCGGTATTTTCTGATCTGCTGACCTACATGATATGTGAATTCACTCATTTTGTTTCCTCATACTATCCATTATTCATTATATTTTTTATGGTCAATTGGAAAAGTAAATTCCAGTTCCAGTAGGTCTTGACTGGAACTTACCATTGCAAAAACAGTGGTAGAAGTAACTCTTCCAAACCTTTCCCAACCGGTTGAACACC
>NZ_JBQHUL010000035.1:0-34116 GCF_052065235.1 Blautia sp. HCP28S3_G10
AGATTTTTGCACATATCGCATTATGACTGTCTGAAAAAGCGTTAAGTATACCAGCATCCAATATTTATCAAGACTATTTACAGTACATTTTCCTTAAGTAAATGACATTGGGAGTGAACAGTAACATATTTATGACTGCTTTCGGTTAATATCTTCGGTGATTGTAGTGTTTACATCATCTTCATATTTTCGCATCTGGATCTGCATGGGGGTTGGATCAGCTGTCAGTTTTTTTCGACTGAAATGATTAAAGAAAAACAGTACACCAGCACCCAGACCAACAGAATAAGAGATTTCGAGAATGGTAAATCCGCCAGAAGGAGTTCCTGTAACCTGTTGATAGATATGGGAAAAAAGTCCCGGAACATTTACGTCGGCATTAAACGTCATAATTGAAAATGCTGAACCAAAAAAAGTAATAAGGCATACAAATATGATTTTTATGATCTGAAATACAGAGGTTTCAGATGCGGCAGCCTGATAAGTGAGAATAAAGTTTGTTTGTCCGAGGGGCGTGACAGTAAGAGAAGGCTCTTTTTTCTGGATCATTTCTACAAGATCCATAGAAGACATAACGTATCTGCCGGGCTTTTGAGGGTCAAAATTGATGACAGGCATGACTCTGAGCCGGTTCAGTATGCTGGAATTGCTGCAGGAAAGCCTGGCAATATCCTGAAGATAAACATGCGGCCGGTGTATCAGAATATTACTGTCAAGTTGCACATAAAGAGTATCAGACATAATTACTCCTTTCTGAAAAATCACTTTTTCATTTTGGGTCTGAAAATGAAACTGGCTATATAGGAAAAGATAAGCGCAGCAGAAACACCGGTAGCACAGGCTGTGAATCCACCTGTAAAGAGGCCGAGAAAACCATCCTGGTCGATCGCTTTTTGCATTCCTTTCCACAGAACCTGACCGAATCCTAGAAGAGGAACGGTAGCTCCGGCACCTGCAAATTCACTGAAAGGCTGATAAATGCCAAGAGCACTTAGCAGGACACCGGAACATACCAGAAGAACCATGACTCTGCCGGGAAGAAGTTTGGTTCTGTCGAGCAGGATCTGCACCAGTGCGCAGATCAGACCACCAATTATAAAAGCACGAAAATAATCCATAGTTCAGATCTCCTTTTTAAAATATCAAAATACAGAAATCAGGAAAAATTATTCTGAAAGAACAATCTGCTCAATAACAAGAGCATGTGCAATTCCCGGAACAGGTTCGCCTTCATTGAAGCTGACTTTGGAGAGCATGGCGCCTGTCGGTACAAAAAGAATTTTTTTCCATCCTCCGGAAACAATGCGGGGGAGAAGATAACTGGCAAGAACAGAGGCAGCGCAGCCACAGCCGCTTCCACCGGAGTGGGTGTCCTGAGTTTCATTGTCATAAATCAGAAGACCACAATCCTGATGCTGCAAAGTAATATCTACATTTTTTTTTGCAAGAAGATCAAGAAGAATCTGTTTGCCAACATTTCCAAGATCACCAGTGATGATCGCATCGTAGTCGGAAGGGGTGCGGTTAAAGTCATTAAAATGCTGATAGATAGTATCACATGCAGCGGGGGCCATACAACCGCCCATATTCAGGGAATCACGAAATCCAAAATCAACGACTCTTCCGGTAGTAAGACCTGTGATTGCGGCACAGCTTTTATCCTGCAAAAGAGGCTCACTTTTGGGAGTGGTTTTTCTACGTGGAGGAGAGGAACTGATGATGCAGGCTGCACTTCCGGTAACTGTCCAGGTTGCAGACAGAGGGCGTTGATTTCCGTATCCGAGAGGAAAACGGAATTCTTTTTCGGCAGTTGCGAAATGACTGGAGGTTGCGCAGAGGATATTTTTGCCATAACCTGCAGCGACAGCCATAGAACCAAGAGAAAGGGACTCGCCCATGGTTGAGCAGGCACCATAAAGTCCATAAAAAGGAATTCCAAGTTCTGCAATTCCGAAAGAGGAAGCGACAGTCTGGGCAAGAAGATCACCTGCAAAAACCATACGGATATCGGAAGTTTTTAATCCTGCTTTTGTGACTGCAAGAGAGGCAGCCTGCTGCTGCATGGTGCTTTCTGCTGCTTCCCAGGTATTCGTACCGAACATGGGATCATCGGAAATAACATCAAAGTAGTCTTTAAGGGGTCCTTCCCCCTCTTTTTCGCCTACAACAGAGGCGGCACTCCTGAAATAAACAGGGTGTGAAAATGCGATGCTTGCACTTCCTTTTTGAAGATTTTCTTTCATGAGAGTACCTCCAGCGATTTCAGAATATAGTAAATCAGACCAAGGATCCAGGAACTCATGATACCGTAAAGAATAACAGGACCGGCAATGGTGAAAATTTTGCAGCCGATACCGAAAACCTGTCCTTCGGCTTTGAATTCTATCGCGGAAGCTGCTACGGAATTGGCAAAACCGGTGATTGGAACAAGGCTTCCTGCACCGCCGAATTTGCCAATCCGTGAATAAAGATTCAGCCCTGTAAGGATCACGCTCAACAATATGAGAAGAAGAGAACACCAGTTTCCGGCGCTTTCTCTGTCAGCTCCCATATTCTGGGCAGTATTAAGAATTATCTGTCCCAGAAGACAGAAAGCCCCTCCGGTAAAAAAGGCTTTCAGCATATTCATGGGAAGGCTGTGTACGGGTGTAATGCTTTTGACATATTTTTCGTACTTGTCTGCTTTTGCAGATGGAATACTGGAAGACATAAAATCAACCTACCTTTCGAAAACAGAGAATTAAAGGTTTCTTTTGACTTTTACAATTTTTTTGCATATAATAGTGCTTACTGTTGACAAAAATAATAAAAGAATAAAGATCCCAGACATTTTCCAAGAGAAATGGAAATGATCACAGGTAGAAATCCTTCGGCGAGTTTTATCCGTCTGAAAAAAACCGGGAAAACATCCGCAATTTCAGCCAGTGCAAGTATCCATCCGCCAAGGAAGATCCCAGAGAAAAGACCGTAGAGGATCAGGCTCATCTGCTGACCGGGAATATGAAACTGAAAAAGATAAAACAGGTTTCCAAGAAAAATACCGGCAAGTGTCATATCTTCATATAAAAGTATAAATCTGGCTGTGTGCGTGATGCCTGCGTATCTTGGGACAATAGAGAGACCGATCATCAGACCTGCAACGCCACCGGCAATGACAATGCCGGAACACAGTCCGAAAAATATGAAAAAAATCAGCTGCCACATAAATGAGTTCTCCTTTAATAAAGCGATGCATATATCCAGTATGTGATAATTACACAAAAAAATACGCCAAATCTAAAAAAAGTATGAAATCCTGTACTTTTTGAGCCGTGGATAGTATAATTAAAATAATGGTGCTGTAAACAAAGTGAACAGTAACAAATGATTGAATAAGTTAAGAACTAGCATGAGGAGGTTTGCGTATGTATGACGCATATTCCCGTATGGAAATATTACTTGGACAGAACGGAGTAAACTGTCTGAGCAGTGCAAAAATTGCTGTTTTTGGTTTGGGGGGAGCAGGATCATATGCGGTAGAAGCACTTGCACGCTGCGGAGTGGGAAGTCTGACACTTGTAGATTATGATACAGTATCGCTTACCAATATCAACAGACAGCTGTATGCCCTTCAGTCAACCGTAGGTAAAAAGAAAGTACAGATTGCAAAAGAGCGCATACGGGATATTGATGATAATATTCTGGTTCATACTTACGAAACTTTTTATAATGAAGTTACAGCAGGTATGTTTGACCTGAAATCATATGATTATATAGTAGATGCAACAGATACCGTGCAATCCAAGATTCTGCTGATCAGGAATGCAACACTGGTCAGGACGCCTGTGATATCATGCATGGATACAAAAAACAAGATAAATCCTTCCAGATTTGAAATTGCAGATATCTCAAGAGTGAATTCTGACGCCATGGCAAAAAGCATTCGAAGAGAACTGAAGAAACAGGGAATTAAGAAAGTTAAAGTCCTTTTTTCCAGAGAAAGAACAAACAAAGCGTTAGAACTGCGAAACTGCCGCACACAGGCTGAGAACAGGATTTTGGGAAGTATTTCTTTTGTTCCAAGTGTGGCAGGACTTCTGATTGCCGGAGAAGTAGTCAGAGATATCCTTAAGGAGAAAAACAAAAATAAATGAAAGATAGAGGGACAAAATCTGTGAATGAAGATATAAAACAGAAATTTTGCCGCGAATTAGGAGAAGAACAGGTCCTTTTTGAAGAACCTATGAAACGACATACAACTTTTCGCATTGGAGGACCTGCAGAGGTTTTTGTAATGCCGAAAACAATAGAACAGGTAAAAACTGCAGTTAGAATCTGCAGAGAAGAAGACCTTGACTGGTTCGTTCTTGGGAACGGAAGCAATCTTCTGGTCAGTGATCAGGGATATCGTGGTGTGATTATTCAGATGGATCGAAATATAGGTCAGGTAACTGTGGAAGGAACAGAAATTCATGCGGCAGCAGGAGCACTTCTTTCTTCTATAGCATCGGCAGCGCGAAAAGCTTCTCTGACAGGATTTGAGTTTGCCGGCGGCATTCCGGGAACGCTTGGAGGAGCTGTTGTAATGAATGCCGGAGCTTATGGTGGCGAACTGAAAGATGTCCTGAAAGAAGTAACAGTTATGGACAGAGATGGAGAAATTCGTATTATCCCGGCAGATGAACTTGAGATGGGATATCGTACCAGTATCATCAAAACTGCTGGATATCTTGTTTTAAGTGCTGTTGTTTCTCTTGAAGAGGGAGACGGAGAGGCAATACTGAACCGTACCAGAGAACTTAATGAAAAACGTTCCGAAAAACAACCGCTTGAATATCCGAGCGCAGGCAGTACATTCAAGAGACCGGAAGGTTATTTTGCAGGTAAGCTCATTATGGATAGCGGACTTCGCGGATATACAGTCGGAGGTGCAATGGTTTCGGAAAAACATTGTGGATTTGTTATCAATAAAGGCGGAGCTACAGCGTCAGATGTATGTGAACTGATGAATCATGTCACAGAAGTCGTAAGAGAAAAATTCGGAGTTACATTAGAACCGGAAGTTAAGTTTCTGGGTGAATTTGACAGGAGATAAAAATGCGGCTGGTAATTGTAACAGGATTGTCGGGTGCCGGGAAATCAACGGCATTGAAGATGCTGGAAGATGATGGATATTTTTGTGTGGATAACCTGCCAATACCACTTGTGAGAAAATTTGTCTCGTTGATGTCCGGCTCGCAGGAAGAGGATATCCAGAATGCGGCAATAGGGATTGATGCCAGGAGCGGCAGGGCACTGGAAGAGCTGGCAGAGGTGCTGGACCGAGTTGAATCAGAAGGACAGAAATTTGAAATTCTTTTTCTGGATGCAGAAGACAGAGTTCTTGTCAAAAGATACAAAGAATCAAGAAGAAGTCATCCGCTTGCTATGAGAGGAAGAGTGGACGATGGAATCAGACTGGAACGTCAGAAAATGGAATTTCTGAAGGAAAGGGCAGATTACATTATTGACACCACACATCTGCTTACAAGGGAACTGAAAAAAGAACTGGACAATATTTTTGTAGATAATGGAAGGTTCTGCAATATGGTTATTTCCGTACTCTCTTTTGGATTTAAATACGGAATACCGGAAGATGCAGATCTTGTGTTTGATGTGAGATTTCTTCCTAATCCATATTATGTAGATGAACTCCGGCCGCTCACAGGAATGGATGACGGCGTCTTCGATTATGTTATGGATAATCAGGTTGCCAGAGATTTTGCAACGCGTCTTGTAGACATGGTGGAATTTTTGATTCCAAATTATGCAAGAGAGGGAAAAACCAGCCTTGTTATTGCTGTGGGCTGTACGGGAGGAAAACACCGGTCTGTGACTCTTGCAAGAGTTCTTTATAATAAACTTGTGGAGTCCAGAGAGTATGGAGTCAGACTGGAACACCGGGACATTGGTAAAGATGCTCTGTTAAAAAAATAAAAGAACAGGAGAATGGAATTGTCTTTTTCGGGGATGGTGAAAGAAGAACTTTCCAGGCAGATCAGTATGGCAAGACACTGCAAAATAGCAGAAATTGCAGCTTTGCTCAGTGCATGTGGCAGACTGACCTCAGATGGCAGACTGAAATTTCAGACAGAAAATCAGGTTGTCATAAGAAAATACTTTACATTACTTAAAAAAACATATAATATAGATACAGAAATATCCGTTCGGGAAAGTCGTCAAATGAAAAAAGGAAATGTTTATTTTGTGGAAATAACAGATCCGGTGCAGGTTGAGACTGTGCTTCAGGCAACGAAACTTTCTACGGATGAATCAGACGGGGAGACGCTTTATGCCGGAAATGGGCTAATCATGCAGCAGAGCTGTTGTAAGCGGGCGTTTATCCGGGGAGCTTTTCTGGCAGCGGGTTCGATCAGTGATCCTGAGAAAGGGTATCATTTTGAGATTGTAACCGGAGATGAAAGAAAAGCTGTACAGCTTCAGGAACTTATTCGCAGTTTTCAGATTGACGCCAAAATTGTTCTGCGTAAAAAATCACATGTGGTCTATGTGAAAGAGGGGGCGCAGATTGTGGATATGCTGGCAATTATGGAAGCAAATGTTGCGCTGATGAATCTGGAAAATATCCGGATTCTTAAGGAAATGCGCAATTCTGTAAACCGAAAGGTGAATTGTGAAACAGCGAATATAAATAAAACGGTTAATGCAGCAGTGAAGCAGATTGAAGACATAAGATTGATTGAGAGTACCACAGGCTTTCACAATCTGAGCGAGGGTTTGGCAGAAATCGCAGAACTGAGATTGCAGTATCCGGAGGCAACACTAAAAGAATTAGGTATTATGTTAAATCCGCAGGTTGGAAAATCGGGTGTTAATCATCGCCTGAGAAAATTAAGCGAAATAGCAGATGAACTACGGATGAACAAGGAGGATTTATTATGATTAAAAAGCCAATCACTATTCAACTGTCAACAGGTCTTGAGGCTCGTCCGGTTGCTCAGCTGGTGCAGGTAGCAAGCCAGTTTAACAGTGAGATTTATGTTGAGATTGGACAAAAAAAAGTGAATGCAAAGAGCATTATGGGGATGATGACTTTAGGACTTGACTCAGGAGAGCAGATTATTCTTTCTGCTAACGGTGAAGATGAAGAAGCTGCTATGACAAGTATTGAAAAATATTTGAGCAATCAGTAAACTGTTATAAAAAATATAAAAGTAAATTAAAAGCATTGCAGGAAAGAAGACCAGTTCCGATGCAATGCTTTTTTGTTTATTCTGAATGCGAAGAAAAATGATTGAAGATTGCCGGGTATATAAGTACAATCCACAGAACAACAATAAAATATCGTACAAAAGATGCGATAAGTGATTGTCCGATAACCGGCTTTAGACCAACCTGGATAAAAAGAGCGACCAGAAGACCGGATATGAAACGGATAAGGGCTTTACCAGTGGAAACAGGAAGACGGAAATTAATGTGTTTTGCTTCTATATAATAACCTAGAGAGAAAGCTAAACCTGCTCCAGAGGCTTTGATACAGTCGCGTGCATAACTGACATCTATAATACCGCTGTTGTTGAGAATTACAGCGTAAGATGTAAGAAAAATACAGGCGATGATCATGATAAGCGTAAGACGGAACTCTTTTCTGGTGCTACAATTACTTCTATATATAAAGTAGTAATTCAGAAGAACACAGATGAGTGAAATGATGAAAGATACCAGTACATCTTTTGGTGTATGACAGCCAAGATACATTCTTGAGAACATAACCAGGGCTATAATGGCACCGCAGAAAAATTTATATAATTTCCGGTGACAATACAAAATCCCGGTTCCAAAAAGAGCTGTGATACTCTGTGTATGACCGCTGGGAAAAGAATAACCGGTTGCATCAGGCAGCGCAGATGGAACAGCCTGAAAAGAAACTTCAAGTATCCAGGGGCGTGGAATTCGAAAAGTGATTTTCAGACCCTGTACAAGAAACCCTGAACTGAAATAAGAAAGTCCGAGGCAGTAGGCGAGCTTTTTGCTGCGACACCAGTAAAACCAGCAGATTACAGCGATTACAAATATTTCCTGGGCCAGATATGTAATGCCCTGAAAAAATATATCACACCCTGCACTGCGATGCTGTGCCAGAAATCGAAGAAAATCCATAGAACAACAATCCTTTCTATAATAATATGGGGATATTCATAAGGATATTATAAGTTGACCGTAGCCAAAAAACAAGGTATAATGGATACACTTAGTGAACACAAAAGAATAAATATATGTAAACCAAAGCGAGGGAGAAACAATGTCGAAATTTCTTAAATTTATTGTACATTTTGTAATAATCTGTACGATCGCCTGTGTGCTTGGTCTGGCGTTGCCGCCATTTTTTGGGATCGAAACAGTGATCGTGGATTCTTCGGAGAAGGCAACAAACCTGCCGTTTGGATCTGTGACTTATGCTATTCCGGTAAAGACAGATGAAATAAATGCAGGAGCACCGATTCTTGTAAAAAAGGACTCTCAGTCTTATCGATATAATATTGTCAGCATAGATAAAGGAAACAGTACAGGAGTTGTAATAGATCCGGATGCATCTGCACAGGAATCTATTAACGTTTCGATTAAAAACTGGGTTCCGAAAGTGGTGATCACGCTTCCGTTTCTTGCCTACCTTCTGGTGGCAACAGAAAGCACAGAAGGGATGATCGTTCTCGGACTTGCAATTCTTTTCCTTATCATTCTCTATGTAATTGCAGAACTTTGCAAGAAAGATCCTGAAGAGGATTATGAATATGAAGATGCAGAAGGCGGACGCGGACGTGTTAAGACTGCAAAGGAACTTAAAGCGGAAGAAAAGGCACGTGCAAAAAGAATGAAAGAGGAGGACAGAGAACTCCTTAATGGCGAAAAAGAGCGCAAAAGGAAAGCTCGTAAAGAAGAAAAGAAAAACCGTAAAAAAATCCGTACAGGTGGTTTTGTGGATGAAATATATGAAGACGACCTGGATGAAGAACCGGAAACATCAGAAGAGAACCAGTCAGGCGAAAGTGTGCAGGTTGCAACTTCCGAAGCACATGAACTTCTGAAAAAAGAAATTGCAGCAGCAACAGCAGATGAAAGTTCGGCGCCGGCTACATCGGTACAGGAAAAACTGGCAGATGTTACAGAAGAAATTCCGGATATTGAAGAATCGGAAGAGGAGCCTGAGATTCAGGAAAAACCGGTTGAGATTAAAAAACTGGCTATCCCGAGATATTCTGCTTCACAGCTTGCTGACAAAGCGAGAAAAGCAGGGGATACTCCTGATATTGTAAGAGATTCCATTACAAAGGTGACACTGTTTGATTATTCAGATATCATCGGTGGAGACGAAGAAACAGAAGAATAAATTGTATCTAAAAAAAAACAAAAAAGCCCTTGCATTATGCAGGGGCTTTGTGTATACTAATATCTGCTGTGACATGATAGCTATGAAGCGCGAGGTTGCTGTCTAAAGACAGGTTTTCCGTGGAGCGAATGTCAAGTTAGGAAACTGACGACAAGTCACTGTACAAGTTCAGAAACCATCAACGGGATGGACGTGTGTAAAGAAGTCGAAAGACACACACGGAGATGTGTACAGTCGCCGCTTGTCGTACTGCATAATTGAGTACGAATAGGAGGAGACTTTTTTTATGGCAAATCAGGTAATGAGAATCACTTTAAAAGCTTATGATCATCAGTTAGTAGATGCATCTGCAGCAAAAATCATCGACACTGTTAAAAAGAATGGAGCAACTGTTAGCGGACCGGTTCCGCTTCCGACAAAGAAGGAAGTTGTTACAATCTTAAGAGCTGTTCACAAATACAAAGATTCCAGAGAACAGTTCGAACAGAGAACTCATAAGAGACTGATCGATATCATGACACCAACTCAGAAAACAGTTGACGCTCTGTCAAGACTGGAAATGCCGGCAGGTGTTCACATTGATATCAAAATGAAAAACAAATAATTAATTTGTTTTTTGGTATCCGCAAGGATATTTCAAAATAACTATATGATTGCCGAATGGTAATCCGCTATAAGGAGGAAGAAAGAATGAAGAAAGCTATCTTAGCTACTAAAGTCGGAATGACTCAGATCTTCAACGAAGACGGTCTTCTGATCCCGGTGACCGTTTTACAGGCTGGTCCGTGCGTAGTTACTCAGGTTAAAACTGAAGAAAACGACGGATATACAGCAGTTCAGGTGGGATACGGCGACATCAGAGAAAAACTGGTGAACAAACCGGAAAAAGGACACTTTGAAAAAGCAGGCGTTTCTGCAAAAAGATTTGTTAAAGAATTCAGATTCGAAAACGCAGGTGAGTATGAAGTAGGTCAGGAAATCAAAGTTGATGTGTTTACAGCAGGTGAGCACATTGATGCAACAGCAGTTTCCAAAGGTAAAGGCTTCCAGGGTGCTATTAAGAGACACGGACAGTCCAGAGGACCTATGGCTCACGGCTCCAAATATCATCGTCATGCTGGTTCCAATGGTGCTTGCTCCGATCCGAGTAAAGTATTCAAAGGAAAACACATGCCGGGTCACATGGGAAATGTACAGGTTACTGTTCAGAATCTTGAGATCGTTCGCGTAGATGCAGAGAACAATCTTCTGTTAGTTAAAGGTGCTGTTCCAGGTCCTAAAAAATCTATGGTGACAATCAAAGAGACAGTTAAGTCTTTATAATTGAGAAAGGAGGAGCATCAGAATGGCAAACGTAACAGTTTATAATATGGAAGGCAATGAAGTTGGAACAATGGAACTGAACGATGCAGTGTTCGGCGTGGAGATCAATGAACATCTTGTTCACCTTGCTGTTGTTCGTCAGCTTGCAAATAAACGCCAGGGTACTCAGAAAGCAAAAACACGTTCTGAAGTAAGCGGCGGCGGAAGAAAACCGTGGAGACAGAAAGGAACAGGTCATGCAAGACAGGGTTCCATCCGTGCACCACAGTGGACAGGCGGCGGTGTTGTATTTGCACCGGTACCGAGAGATTATGAAGTAAAAATGAACAAAAAAGAAAGAAGAGCAGCTCTCGCTTCAGCTCTGACATCTAAAGTTCAGGACAATAAACTGGTTGTTGTAGACAGCCTTGCACTTGCAGAAGTTAAGACAAAAGAAATGCAGAAGGTTCTTACAAACCTGAAAGCTGACAAAGCTCTTGTTATTACAGCAGCAGATGATAAAAATGTTGTTCTTTCTGCAAGAAACATCGCAGATGTACAGACTGCAACAGTAAGCACTATGAATGTATATGATGTTATGAAACATAACACAGTAGTGGTTACCAAAGATGCAGTAGCATCCATTGAGGAGGTGTATGCATAATGGCAAACATTAAATATTATGACGTGATCCTGAAACCAGTCATCACTGAAAAATCCATGAACGCTATGGGTGAGAAAAAATACACATTCCTGGTACATCCGGAAGCAAACAAATCACAGATCAAAGAAGCTGTTGAGAAAATGTTCGAAGGAACAAAAGTTAAGAGCGTAAACACCATGAACATGGACGGTAAAAAGAAACGCCGTGGCGCAGTTGTTGGTAAAACAGCAAAAACCAAAAAGGCTATCGTAGCTCTGACAGAAGAAAGCAAAGATATCGAAATCTTCGAAGGATTATAATTCCAGGCTTTCTGTAAGATATATGCTGGAAAGCATGATAACTAATATTCGAAAGGAGAAACATCATGGGAATCAAAACCTATAACCCATATACACCTTCCAGAAGACATATGACTGGATCTGATTTCTCTGAGATTACTACAAACGCTCCAGAAAAATCACTGGTTGTATCTCTGAAGAAGAACTCTGGTCGTAACAATCAGGGTAAAATCACTGTAAGACACCGCGGAGGCGGAAGCAGAAGAAAATACAGAATCATCGACTTCAAGAGAAGAAAAGATGGAATTCATGCAACTGTAAAGAGCATCGAGTATGATCCGAACAGAACAGCAAACATCGCTCTGATCTGCTATGAAGATGGTGAAAAAGCATACATCCTTGCTCCTGAAGGACTTAAAGTCGGACAGAAAGTAATGAACGGACCGGAAGCTGAAATCCGTGTAGGTAACTGCCTGCCACTGGAAATGATCCCGGTTGGTACTATGGTTCATAACATTGAGCTTCATCCTGGAAAAGGCGGACAGATGGTTCGTTCCGCAGGAAACGGTGCTCAGCTTATGGCTAAAGAAGGAAAATATGCAACACTGAGATTACCTTCTGGTGAAATGAGAATGGTTCCGCTTAACTGCCGTGCTTCTATCGGCGTTGTTGGAAATGGTGACCATAACCTTATCAACATTGGTAAAGCTGGACGTAAACGTCACATGGGTATCAGACCTACAGTTCGTGGTTCCGTAATGAACCCGAATGACCATCCGCATGGTGGTGGTGAAGGAAAGACTGGTATCGGTCGTCCTGGCCCGTGTACACCTTGGGGCAAACCTGCTCTTGGTCTGAAGACCAGAAAGAAGAACAAACAGTCCAACAAGCTCATCGTAAGAAGACGCGATGGAAAAGCTTTATCCAAATAATAAGGAGGGTACAGAATGTCTCGTTCATTGAAAAAAGGACCTTTCGCAGACGCAAGCCTGCTTAAAAAGGTTGATGCTCTGAATGCTGCAAATGATAAATCCGTGATCAAAACATGGTCTCGCCGCTCCACAATCTTCCCGTCTTTCGTAGGACATACAATCGCTGTTCATGACGGAAGAAAACATGTGCCGGTATATATCACAGAGGACATGGTAGGACACAAACTTGGTGAGTTTGTAGCAACAAGAACTTACAGAGGACACGGAAAAGACGAAAAGAAATCCGGCGTTCGCTAGAATTAATCATTAAATCAAAATTAACTGCCTGTTGTCCCTAAGGGACAGCATGGCGGATTCCAGATATTGAATAAATCGAAAGGAGGCACTTAAAAATGGCAAAGGGACATAGAAGCCAGATTAAGAGAGCCAGAAATGAGAGTAATAGAGAGACAAGACCGTCTGCAAAATTATCTTATGCAAGAATTTCTGTTCAGAAAGCCTGCTATGTATTAGATGCAATCCGTGGCAAAGATGTGCAGACAGCACTTGGTATCCTGACATACAATCCAAGATACGCTTCCAGCGTTCTGAAGAAGCTGCTTGAGTCAGCAATCGCAAACGCAGAAAACAATAACGGAATGAGCGCAGATAACCTCTACGTTGCAGCGTGCTATGCAAACAAAGGACCTACAATGAAACGTATTCAGCCAAGAGCACAGGGTAGAGCTTACAGAATCGAAAAGAGAACAAGCCATATCACCATCGTGCTGGATGAAAGATAAGGAGGAAAAGCATGGGACAGAAAGTTAACCCACATGGCCTTAGAGTCGGTGTTATCAAGGATTGGGATTCCAGATGGTATGCAGAAGCTGATTTTGCAGACTATCTTGTAGAAGACTACAATATCAGAACATTTTTAAAGAAAAAACTTTACAGCGCAGGTGTTTCCAAGATTGAAATCGAAAGAGCATCTGATCGTGTTAAAATCATCATCTACACTGCTAAACCAGGTATCGTAATCGGTAAAGGCGGTTCTGAGATTGAAAAAGTTAAAGTTGAACTTCAGAAATTTACAGACAAAAAAGTCATCGTAGATATCAAAGAAGTTAAGAGACCGGACAGAGATGCACAGCTTGTTGCTGAAAACATTGCTCTGCAGCTTGAAAACCGTATCTCCTTCAGACGTGCTATGAAATCTACAATGCAGAGAACTATGAAGGCAGGAGCAAAAGGAATCAAAACATCTGTTTCCGGACGTCTTGGCGGAGCTGATATGGCTCGTACAGAGTTCTACAGCGAAGGAACTATTCCGCTTCAGACACTTCGTGCTGACATTGATTATGGATTTGCAGAAGCTGACACAACTTACGGAAAAGTTGGTGTAAAAGCTTGGGTATACAACGGTGAAGTACTTCCTACTAAAGGAACTAAGGAAGGGAGCGATAAATAATGTTAATGCCAAAAAGAGTAAAACGTCGTAAACAGTTCCGTGGCTCCATGAGAGGTAAAGCCCTCAGAGGTAATAAAATCAATTATGGTGAATACGGTCTTGTTGCTACCGAACCTTGCTGGATCAGATCTAATCAGATCGAGGCAGCCCGTGTTGCTATGACTCGTTATATCAAACGTGGTGGACAGGTTTGGATTAAGATTTTCCCGGATAAACCAGTAACAGCGAAACCAGCAGAAACACGTATGGGTTCCGGAAAAGGTGCCCTGGAATACTGGGTAGCAGTTGTTAAGCCAGGACGTGTAATGTTCGAAATCGCAGGCGTTTCAGAAGAAATCGCTCGTGAAGCATTACGTCTTGCAATGCACAAGTTACCATGTAAATGTAAAATCGTTTCTCGTGCAGACTTAGAAGGCGGTGATAACAGTGAAAATTAATAAATTCGTAGAAGATTTAAAAGCAAAATCAGCTGCAGAATTAAACGAAGAATTAGTAGCTGCTAAAAAAGAACTTTTCAATCTGAGATTTCAGAATGCAACCAATCAGTTGGACAATACAAGCAGAATCAAAGAGGTTCGCAAAAATATTGCCAGAATCCAGACAGTAATCACTGAGCAGGCTAACGCTGCGAAATAGTGAATATAGGAGGAAATAATCGTGGAAAGAAATCTGAGAAAGACCCGTGTGGGTAAAGTTGTCAGCAATAAAATGGACAAGACCATTGTTGTTGCAATTGAAGACCATGTAAAACATCCTCTTTACAAAAAGATCGTAAAGAGAACATATAAACTGAAAGCTCATGATGAAAAAAATGAGTGCAATATCGGTGATACCGTTAAAGTTATGGAAACCAGACCGCTGTCCAAGGACAAAAGATGGAGACTGGTTGAAATTGTAGAGAAAGTGAAATAAGGAGGAAACCAGTATGATTCAGCAGGAAACAAGACTGAAAGTTGCCGACAACACTGGTGCAAAAGAAATCCTTTGTATTCGTGTTATGGGTGGCTCTACAAGAAGATATGCTAACATCGGTGATACTATTGTTGCTACTGTTAAAGATGCAACACCAGGCGGCGTTGTTAAAAAAGGTGACGTAGTAAAAGCTGTTGTTGTTCGTACCAAAAAAGGCGCTCGTCGTAAAGATGGATCCTATATCCGTTTCGATGAAAATGCAGCCGTTATCATTAAAGACGATTTAACTCCGAGAGGAACACGTATCTTTGGACCAGTTGCCAGAGAACTTCGTGAAAAGAAATTCATGAAGATCGTTTCCTTAGCTCCGGAAGTATTATAGGAGGGTGCCTAATGTCAGCTATGAAAATTAAAAAAGGCGACACTGTTAAAGTAATCGCTGGAAAAGATAAAGGCAAAGAAGGAAAAGTTCTTGCCGTTAACGTAAAAGACAACACCGTAATCGTTGAAAATGTCAACATGGTGACCAAGCACAGCAAACCATCAGCTGCAAACCAGGCTGGCGGAATTACAACAAAAGAAGCTGCTCTTCATATCTCCAACGTAATGCTCGTTGTAGACGGAAAAGCAACAAGAGTTGGATTCCAGATGGATGGAGACAAAAAAGTACGTGTTGCAAAAGCAACAGGTAAAGTTATCGATTAATTGAGAGAGGAGGCATGACAAGTGAGTAGATTAAAAGAACTTTACAAAAATGAGATCATGGATAACATGACCAAAAAATTTGGATATAAAAATGTTATGGAAGTGCCAAAACTCGATAAAATCGTAATTAACATGGGTGTTGGTGAAGCCAAAGAAAACGCAAAGCTTCTTGATGCAGCAATCGCTGATATGGAACTGATCACAGGCCAGAAAGCAATCGCTACAAAAGCTAAAAAATCTGTGGCTAACTTCAAAATCAGAGAGGGTATGCCGATCGGTTGTAAAGTAACCTTAAGAGGTGAAAAGATGTATGAGTTTGCTGATCGTCTTATCAACCTGGCTCTTCCTCGTGTTCGTGACTTCCGTGGCGTTAACCCGAATGCATTCGATGGCAGAGGAAACTACGCACTGGGAATTAAAGAACAGCTTATCTTCCCGGAAGTTGAGTACGATAAAGTAGATAAAGTAAGAGGTATGGATATCATCTTCGTTACAACAGCAAATACTGACGAAGAAGCACGTGAACTTTTAACACAGTTCAATATGCCTTTTGCTAAATAAGGAGGAGAATTCGAATGGCTAAAACAGCAATGAAAATCAAACAGCAGCGCAAACAGAAATTCTCCACAAGAGAATACAGCCGCTGCAGAATCTGTGGACGTCCACATGCATACCTGAGAAAATACGGTATCTGCCGTATCTGCTTCCGTGAACTGGCTTACAAAGGTCAGATCCCGGGTGTTAAAAAAGCTAGCTGGTAGGCCGAAAGCAACTTAATGAACTCAGGCACTTGTGCGTAGAGTGAATTTAGTGCGAGGTCCTTCCCGAACCTTAACGAAGCTGAGCAAAAGTGATAGCTGAGTTTAGTTGAGGGAAGATACCACTTCTTTAAATAAATTATCAATCAATTATAATCGACATGTAAAGTCTGAAAATTAAGGAGGAAACTAACATGACAATGACAGATCCGATCGCAGATATGCTTACAAGAATCCGTAACGCAAATACTGCAAAACATGACACAGTAGATGTTCCGGCATCTAAGATGAAAATCGCTATTGCAAACATTCTTGTTGATGAAGGATATATTGCAAAATATGATTTAGTAGAAGAAGGCGCATTCAAAACTCTTCATATCACACTGAAATATGGTGAGACAAAGAATGACAAGATTATTACAGGACTTAAGAGAATCTCCAAACCAGGTCTTCGTATTTACGCTGGTAAAGATGAACTTCCGAAAGTTCTTGGTGGACTTGGTATTGCAATCCTTTCCACAAATAAAGGTGTTATCACTGACAAGGAAGCTCGTAAACTTCAGGTTGGTGGAGAAGTACTTGCATTTGTATGGTAGGCCGAAAGCAATTTAATGAACTCAAGCACTTGTGTGCAGAGTAAATTTAGTGCGAGGTCCTTCTCGAACCTTAACGAGACTGGTGGCGTAGCTGCCGGTTGAGTTTAGTTGAGAGAAGATACTTTGATAGATGAAGGGAACACTTGTTAAGTGTTCAATGCAAACTGAAAACAGAAGGAATTATTCCTTCCGACAATTTAAGTAAGGAGGACAAAATTATGTCACGTATCGGCAGACTTCCGGTTGCTATTCCGGCAGGCGTTGATGTAAGTGTTGCTGCAGGAAATGTAGTAACAGTAAAAGGACCAAAAGGAACACTCGAAAGAGCACTTCCTACAGAAATGACAATCAAGGTTGAAGATGGTCATGTAGTAGTAACCAGACCAAACGATCTTAAGAAAATGAAAGCATTACACGGTTTAACAAGAAGCCTTATCCATAACATGGTTATCGGTGTAAGCGAAGGTTATACTAAAGAGCTTGAAGTTAACGGTGTAGGTTATAGAGCACAGAAACAGGGCAAGAAACTTGTTCTTTCCCTTGGATATTCTCACCCGGTAGAGATGGAAGATCCTGAAGGACTTGAATCCAAAGTTGATGGAAACAAAATTATCGTTTCCGGTATCAGCAAGGAAAAAGTTGGACAGTATGCAGCTGAGATCAGAGATAAGAGAAGACCTGAGCCATATAAGGGCAAAGGTATCAAGTATGCTGACGAAGTAATCAGACGTAAAGTTGGTAAGACCGGTAAGAAATAAATAAGGAGAGTGAGAATATGATTAAGAAAGCATCCAGAGCGGAAATTCGTGAAAATAAACATAGAAGAATCCGTCATCATCTTAATGGAACAGCAACAACACCAAGACTTGCTGTATTCCGTTCAAACAAGAACATCTATGCACAGATCATCGATGACAGCATAGGAAAAACTTTAGTATCAGCTTCTACTCTTCAGAAAGATGTAAAAGCAGAACTTGAAAATACTGATGATGTAAAAGCAGCAGCTTATGTTGGAACTGTAATCGGAAAGAAAGCAGTTGCAGCTGGTATCGAAAGTGTTGTATTTGACAGAGGTGGATATCTCTATCATGGTAAAATTAAGGCACTGGCAGACGCAGCAAGAGAAGCTGGACTGAAATTCTAAAAGGGAGGAAAAGACACATGAAACATAATCTTATTGATGCTAGTCAGTTAGAATTAGAAGATAAAGTAGTGTCAATCAAACGTGTTACCAAGGTTGTTAAAGGTGGCCGTAACTTCCGTTTCACAGCTTTAGTTGTTGTAGGTGACGGCAACGGACATGTTGGTGCAGGTTTAGGAAAGGCAGCTGAAATTCCGGAAGCTATCCGCAAAGGAAAAGAAGATGCCATGAAAAAACTGGTTACAGTTGCAAGAGATGAAAATGGTTCCATTACTCATGACTATGTAGGTAAATTCGGAAGTGCAGAAATGCTTCTGAAACGTGCTCCGGAAGGTACTGGTGTTATCGCTGGTGGTCCGGCTCGTGCGGTTATCGAACTTGCAGGAATCAAAAACATCCGTACAAAATGTATGGGATCCAGAAATAAACAGAACGTAGTTCTGGCTACTATTGAAGGATTAAGCAAACTGAAAACTCCGGAAGAAGTTGCAAAACTTCGCGGAAAATCTGTAGAAGAGATTCTGGCATAAGGAGGACAAAATAATGGCAAACACATTAAAGGTTACACTTGTTAAGTCTCCTATCGGTGCTGTTCCGAAACATAAAAAAACAGTAGCAGCTATGGGACTTACAAAAATGCATAAAACAGTTGAAATGCCTGACAATGCTGCTACAAGAGGAATGATTCAGCAGATTCAGCATCTTGTAAAAGTAGAAGAAGCATAAGAAATATCCAGAGATTGAATAATAAAAGGAGGTGCCAAAGATGGATTTATCAAATTTAAGACCAGCAGATGGTTCCAAACATAGTGATAATTTCAGAAGAGGCCGTGGACATGGATCCGGAAACGGTAAAACAGCCGGAAAAGGACACAAAGGACAGTTAGCTCGTTCCGGACACAAAAAACCGGGATTTGAAGGTGGACAGATGCCTTTATACAGACGTCTTCCTAAGAGAGGCTTCAAAAACAGAAATTCTAAAGAAATCATTGCAATCAACGTTGATGTTCTGAACCGTTTTGAAGACGGAACAGACGTTACAGTTGAAGCTTTACTGGACAGCTGCGCAATTTCCAAAGCTGGCGACGGCGTTAAAATCCTTGGAAACGGTGAGCTTACCAAAAAACTTAACGTTAAAGTAAATGCTGTAAGTGAAACAGCAAAAGCCAAAATCGAAGCTGCGGGTGGTACAGTAGAGGTGATCTAATGTTTGAGACTCTTAAAAACTTTTTTAGAGTAAAAGAGATGAGACGTAAATTTCTTTATCTCTTATGGATGATTCTCGTCATCCGTATCGGTTCACAGATGCCTATTCCGGGCGTTGACAGTGATGTATTCAAACAGTGGTTTCAGAGCAATACCGGTGATGCATTCAACTTCTTTGATGCATTCACCGGCGGCTCTTTTGAGAGTATGTCAATATTTGCACTGAACATTACACCGTACATCACATCTTCCATCATTATTCAGCTTCTTACAATTGCAATTCCTGCTCTGGAGGAAATGCACAGAGATGGTGAAGAGGGTAGGAAGAAAATGACAGCCATTACCCGTTATGTGACAGTTGGTCTGGCTCTTTTTGAGTCAATCGCAATGACCATTGGATTTGCACGTGGAAACATCATTGCAGACATGAGTGTACTTAAGGGTATTGTAGTTGTTGCCAGCCTGACAGCCGGTTCAGCCATGCTGATGTGGATTGGTGAACGTATCACGGAAAAAGGTGTTGGAAATGGTATTTCAATAGTACTTACTGTTAATATCGTTTCAAGAATACCAAGTGATATGGGTACACTTTACGAAAACTTTATTAAGGGAAAAACCATTGCAAAAGGTATGCTTGCAGGTCTTATTATCTGTGCTATCATTTTGGTTGTTGTGGTATTTGTCCTTATACTTAACGGAGCGGAAAGAAGAATTCCGGTACAGTATTCCAAAAAGATGGTCGGAAGGAAAATGATGGGCGGTCAGTCCACAAACATTCCGCTTAAAGTAAATACTGCTGGTGTTATCCCGATTATCTTTGCTTCTTCTATCATGTCATTCCCGGGTATTATTGCCCAGTTTGCAGGAAAAAGCAATGGAACCGGAATCGGCAGCGAGATTCTGAGAGGTCTGTCATCAAGTAACTGGTGTAGCCCTAAACAGATCCAGTACAGCTGGGGTCTTGTTCTGTATATGGTTTTGTGTGTATTCTTTGCATATTTCTATACTTCCATTACATTTAATCCGTTGGAAGTTGCTGACAATATCAAGAAGCAGGGTGGCTTTATTCCAGGTATCCGTCCAGGTAAAGCTACATCAGATTATCTGACAAAAATGCTCAGTTATATTATTTTTATAGGTGCGGTAGGCCTTATTATCGTAGCTGTTATTCCGTTTTTCTTTAACGGAGTATTCGGAGCAAATGTTTCTTTCGGTGGAACATCTATCATCATCGTGGTTGGTGTTGTACTTGAAACACTGAAACAGATTGAATCCCAGTTGCTTGTCCGCAATTACAAAGGCTTTTTGAACGATTAGTGAGTTGTATTATTGACTGTAGATGCAGCACACTGTACAATAAAGGTTGTGGTGTATTACATCACAACCTTATGCCTTAGTATAGAGGATAAAAGGTTTTACCGGACCTTTTTTCTTTGTTGAAGGGCATAGAATAAAAGGAGGGTATTTTTATGAGAATTATCATGTTGGGTGCACCAGGAGCAGGAAAAGGAACTCAGGCAAAAAAAATTGCCGAGAAATATGGAATTCCACATATCTCCACAGGAGACATTTTCCGTGCAAATATTAAAAACGGTACGGAACTGGGAAAAAAGGCAAAAACATATATGGATCAGGGGCTTTTGGTACCAGATGAACTTACCTGTGATCTTGTAGTAGACAGAATTCAGCAGGATGATGCAAAGAACGGTTATGTACTGGATGGTTTCCCGAGAACAATTCCTCAGGCAGAATGCCTGACAGAAGCACTTAATAAACTTGGAAGCAAAATTGATTATGCGATTGATGTTGATGTTCCGGATGAAAATATCGTAAATCGTATGTCAGGCAGAAGAGCTTGCCTGAAATGCGGTGCAACATATCATATTGTATATGCTGCACCTAAAAAAGAAGGAATCTGCGATACATGTGGAGAAAATCTTGTTCTTCGTGATGATGACAAACCGGAAACAGTTTCCAAACGTCTTACTGTATATCATGAACAGACACAGCCGTTAATTGACTACTATACAAAGCAGGGTGTATTAAAGACGGTAGACGGTACCCGTACTCTGGATGAAGTATTCCAGGAAATCGTCGAAATCTTGGGAGAATAAAAATGTCAGTTTCAATTAAGTCAGAACATGAAATCGAGCTTATGAGACATGCAGGTCACTTACTTGAAAAAGTTCATAATGAGCTTGCATCTCATATCAGACCAGGAATCAGCACAAAAGAACTTGATAAGATCGGTGAAGATATGATCCGCTCTATGGGCTGTACTCCTAACTTTTTAAATTATCAGGGTTTCCCTGCATCTTTCTGTATCAGTTTGAATGATGAAGTTGTTCATGGAATTCCATCCAGAGACAAAATCATTCAGGAAGGTGATCTTGTTAAAATTGATGCAGGACTGATCTATAAGGGTTATCATTCGGATGCTGCCCGTACCTATGCAGTAGGGGAAGTTTCTCCTGAAGCAAAACAGCTGATGGAAGTGACAAAGCAGAGCTTTTTTGAAGGTATTAAATATGCAAAAGCGGGAAATCATCTGAATGATGTTTCCAAAGCTATCGGAGCTTATGCTGCAAAATTTAATTATGGTATTGTCCGTGATCTGGTAGGTCATGGTATTGGAACCCATCTTCATGAGGATCCGCAGATTCCTAATTTTCCTCAGAAAAGAAGAGGAATCAAATTAATGCCAGGTATGACACTTGCAATTGAGCCAATGATCAATCTTGGACGTGCAGATGTTGCATGGGAAGATGATGAATGGACAGTAGTAACAATGGATGGATCTCTTTCTGCACATTATGAAAATACAATTCTTATTACAGACGGAGAGCCGGAAATTCTGACTCTTACTATCTAAAATGTTACTGGCGTCAGTAACACTAACTGTTCAGAAGCCTTGCCGGCTTGCTGTATATGGATGTAAATATTTATAATAATGACACAGGAGGTTTAGAATGTCTAAAGCAGATGTAATTGAAGTGGAAGGTACTGTACTGGAAAAGCTGCCGAATGCTATGTTTAAAGTTGAGCTTGAAAACAAACATGTTGTTCTGGCACATATCAGCGGTAAGCTGCGTATGAACTTTATCCGTATTCTTCCAGGAGATAAAGTAACAATTGAACTGTCTCCATATGACCTTTCTAAAGGTCGAATTATCTGGAGAGATAAGTAAGTAGATTAAAACGAAAAGAACCGGAGATTCGTATTGAGCCTCTGGTTCTTTTTTTACGTTATAGGAAATTACTCCGTAAAGTTCCAATAAAGCAAAAAACGCTCCGCGAGGATGCGAAATACAGTTACTGTCAGAAGTGACAGTGAAAAAATAAAAATATCCGGTATAATAAGAAATATGAAAGGAAGATGCGGAAAAATATAAAGAAGAGAAGGGAGATGTTTTTATGAGTAAAAAAATGAAAGTCTGGGCGGCCGTTGTACTGGGCGTTATGATGGCAGGTGTGGTCAGTGTAAATGTCTATGCATTGGACGACAAGGATGTAGTTGGCACATGGTATGCTAACAGTCTTACCATAGACGGTTTAAATGTATTTCACCCAGGTGCGATCATGATGGAGATGACAATGGAGATCAGGGAAGACGGCAAAGGCGAAGTCACAACTACTTCTGAGGAGTCGGAACCGGATGTGGACGAGTTTGAGTGGAAGATTGACGGAGATAACATTGTTATAACTTCTGATGACGAAGTCCTTGAAGGTGTTTATTCAGATGGGTCTATATCAATTAATCTGGATGGGATGACAATGACTCTTGGACAGGAAAAAGAAGAATATGTGCCTTATGAACCTGGAAAAGTACTCGAAGATACCAAACTTGAAGATTTTGATGGCGAATGGAACAGTTCGCTGATGTCTGCTTTTGGAATGCAGGTACCCACGGGGACTCTTTTTGACATACAATTGAATCTCAGCATTTCAGGAGGTAAAGCGACTCTTGTAACAATTGAAAACGGAACTGAAACAACAGCTGAACTTGAAGGGGAAATGGACAAAAATGTACTTGTCTTAAAATCAACAGAAGAAAACACAGAAGAAAAAACGGAAGATGACGCAGAAGACTATTCCATGTTCAGTACAGAAACAATGAGATTATATCTTCAGGATGACGGTAAACTATGTTTCACAACAGCCGACAGTCTGGAGGAGGCAGATGCAGAAGACAGTGAAGAAGACAGTGAAGAATCAGTGGACTGGACTATTAAAGTATTTTTTGATAAATTAGAAGTAGAATAATCAGATTTCACAAGATTCGTATAACTGCCCGAAGGAGGTTTCAGGAATGGGATTATTTGACAAAAAATACTGTGATATCTGTGGCGAAAAAATAGGGCTTTTAGGAAACCGCAAGCTGGATAATGGTAATCTGTGCAAGAATTGCGCCAGAAAGCTATCCCCGTGGTTTGAAGAAAGACGCCACAGTACAGTTGAAGATATCAAAAGACAACTGGCATACAGAGAAGATAATAAAAATGTTGTACGTAGTTTTATTGTTACTCGTGAATTCTCCGCAGACAGATATCATGTATTCATTGATGATAATAAAAGAATGTTTACTGTGGCATTTAATATGAGTGAGCAGAACAATCCGGATATAGTACCACTGTCAGCAATAACCTCCTGTCGTATGGAGATTGATGAGGACCGTGAAGAAGAGGAATATACTGATAAGGACGGTGAAACCAGATCCTATGTGCCACCGAGGTACACATATTCCTATGATTATAAGATAAAACTGAGCGTTAATACACCATGGTTTGACGATATGGATTTTCAGCTTAATACCTTCTCTGTAAAAGACTATGAATATGCTAAAATAATGAAGTATGAACAGCTTGGTAATCAGATTGTATCAGCACTTACAGGTGTTCAGGCACCTGCGTCTGGCAATATGATAAACCAGGGTTATCCACAGCAGGGAACGACTGCTCCAGATATGTCACGGCAGATGGCAGATGATAAATGGGTATGCAGCTGCGGAGCCACCAATACAGGACATTTCTGTGAATACTGTGGAACACCGAAACCATAAGAAGATAAAAGAATCTGTGCAAAGCCGGTTGCTGTTTGCAAAAATACAGTGAACAGCAATCGGCCACAGGAAAAGGGGAAATGCAGTATATGCCTGATATCATAGAATATAAGTGTCCATCCTGCGGTGGTGCAATGGTATTTGACTCAAAATCTCAGAATATGAAATGTCCGTATTGTGACACAGAGATGACGGTTGACGAATTTCAGCGCACGCAGAATACTGAAGATACGCAGATAGACAAAAAGACAGTTTCGGCAGAAAACTGGTACTCAATGAGTACCGGGCAGTGGCAGAATGATGAGATAAAGGGTATGCGTGTTTATAGCTGCCAGTCCTGCGGAAGTGAGATTGTCGCCGATGAAACAACAGGGGCAACAACATGCCCGTTCTGCAATAATAAAATAACAATGAAAGGCCAGTTTTCAGGAGATCTGAAACCAGATTATATCATTCCGTTCAAACTGGATAAAAAAGCTGCCAAAGAAAATTATCATAAGCATCTTCAGGGAAAGAAATATCTTCCAAAAGTATTCAAAAAAGAAAACCATGTGGATGAGATCAAGGGTGTATATATTCCATTTTGGCTGTTTGATGTAGATGCAGATGCCAGGATAATATATGAGGCAGAAAAAGTTCACGTTTCCAGATCAGGTGATACCGAGTATACAACTCGTGAGATCTATCAGGTCTATCGCGAGGGAACAATAAGTTTTGATCATGTACCCGCAGATGGTTCTAGAAAAATGGATGATACACTGATGGAAGCAATTGAACCTTATCATTTCCATGAAGCAGTACCTTTTCAGCAGGCTTATCTGGCAGGCTACCTCGCAGATCGTTATGATGTCAATGTGGATGAACGTATAGACAGAGCACGTGAGAGAATCCGGGTCTGTACAGAACAGGCTTTTCGAAAGACTGTTCGAGGATATAATGGTGGTACATCTGTAAAAGACAGCAATGTGCAGATACATAACGCGAGTTACTGGTATGCAATGTATCCTGTATGGATTCTTAATACGACCTGGAAAGGAGAAAAATTCACCTTCGCAATGAATGGCCAGACCGGAAAGATGGTCGGTGATCTGCCAATTGACAGATCAAAATTCTGGAAATCTGTAGGTATACGTACACTCCTTATCTGGGGTGTGCTATATGGCCTGAAATGTTTATTTTTAATGTAGCAGGAGGGAACAGATAAAATGAAGATAAAAAAGAAAATATGGTACAGCCTGCCTTCTGTTCTCTGGATATTTATTCTTATATTTCCGGCAATGGCTTCTGAGATTCCGTCAGAACGTCAGAAACCACTTCTTGTAGATGAAGCCAGCCTGCTGACAGAAGAAGAGAGCAGTGCGCTGTTAAACAAACTTGAAGACATCAGTCAGAGATATAAAAATGAAGTGGGCATTGTCACTGTCAACTCGCTAGAAGGCAAGACAGTTGAAGCGTATGCGGATGACTATTATGATTACAACGGATATGGATATGGAGAAAATGATGATGGCCTTCTTCTTCTGATCAGCATGGGTGAAAGAGAATGGGCGATTTCAACTTATGGTTACAGTCATACGACAGCTTTTACAGATGCAGGGCTTGAATATATCAAAGGTGAATTTCAGAGTAAACTCAGCAGAGGAGAGTATGCAAAGGCATTTAATTGTTTTGCAGATCAGTGTGATGATTTCCTGCGACAGGCAGCAACTGGTGAACCGTATGATGTTGGTAATATGCCAAAGGAAAAGGTATCTCCATTTTGGCTCTATACAGACTTAGTTGTCGCTTTTCTTATTTCATTTGGAATAGTTAAAGCAAAATCCGGAAATCTGAAATCCGTGAAAAAACAGGAATCAGCGAAAGCCTATGAACGCAGTGGTTCATTATCACTGCAAAGAGCAACGGACAGTTTTGTAAATAGAATTGTTACTCAAAGAACAATTAAAGATAAAAAAAGCAGCTCATCTGCTTCATCGGGTTCCGGTGGAAGCTCATCTCACACAAGCTCTTCCGGACGTTCCCATGGCGGAACCAGTGGTAAGTTCTGATCAGGTTACTGTGAACGAAGTGAACAGTAATAAAAGAAAATATGGGCTGAGGTTCAGAAAAATGTGTTTTGCGGACATGGTTTGTCAGGAAAGGAATCATAATGCCATATAAAAAGAAAAGATTTTTCTCATATACGACGATTTTTCTGTGCGTTTTAGTGGCATATACCTGCAGACTGATCGATACCGATAATAATTTACTGCAGTCTCTGGCCGACCAGTGCCGCACCAGCATTTATCTGGGTATGTACTGTGCATGGGTTATTTATCTGAATAAACATATTGTGCATAAAAGGATGCGCCAGTGTCTGACGGCCATTGGCTGTTTGATGGTATTCTGGTTTTTTTTGCGTACAATAAAATATCATGTTTTTCAGGATCCACTCAGTGAACATATCTGCTGGTATCTGTATTATATTCCGATGCTTCTGATTCCGACGTTGGGTTTGAATGCGGCTTTGATTCTGGAAGAAAAGGAAAATGGTAAAATTAAAAAAAAACATGTTTTGCTGTTTGTTTTTGCAGCAGTACTGATCATAGGTGTATTCACAAATGATCTGCATCAGCAGGTTTTCAGGTTCTATCTGAAACCACCTTATTCGGACAACAGTTATGGATACGGTTTTCTTTTTCTGATTATTCAGATATGGATCATATTTTGTCTCAGTGCAATGGACGTGATACTTGTTCGTAGAAGCAAAACTTCCGGCAAAAAACGTTTCTGGCTTCCGGTAATACCGGGTATCGTGCTTTGGGGTTGGAACATTGGAAATATTCTTCGTCTGCCTTTTCTCAGTACTATTGCAGGAGATTTGACTGCAATCTGCTGCCTTTGTATGGCTGCTATTTTTCAAAGCTGTATCCTGTGTGGACTGATTCCTACAAATAGTCGTTATTTTGAATTATTTCAGTCAACCGGCAGTCTTGATGCAGAAATTACCGATGAAACTTTTAGGCGTTATTATTATACAGGGAATTTTCCAAATATTTCCAAAGATATGCGAGAATGTGTGATCGCAGGAGCTTCAATGCAGGAAAACGGAATTTTGGTCAGGCATATTCCTGTAAAAGGCGGCCATTTATTCTGGACGGAAGATATTTCAGTTCTGCTTGACCAGTATCAGGACATACAGGAACAGCAGGAGGAATTAACGGAACGAAATCAGCTATTGCAGATGACATATCAGAAAGAAGCCGCAAGGAGAAAATTAGAAGAACAGAATCGTCTGCTGAACATGATACAGGATCAGACTCACAGACAGTATGAATTGCTTTCTTTGTATATGGAGAAAATTGAACAGACAGATTCAATAGAGGAATGTGATATACTTCTGAGTAAGATAGTGGTAGTGGGAACTTATCTGAAACGAAGAAAAAATCTTGTGCTTACCAGATACAGCTCACAGGGAGATTCCCTTACTATGGCTGACCTGAAGCAAAGTCTGGCGGAATCTTGCGAAAATCTGAAATTATGCAAGATCCGGGCAGCTTATTTTGTACAGGATAAAGAAAAACTGCTTCATGCAGATGATGTTCTGAGATGTTATGATTTTTTTGAATGGCTGATTGAACAATTATTTGATGTAGTGAATTCAATCTTTTTCCGTGTGACTCAGATTGAAGAAAAACTGCAGATTTCTGTGCATGTGGTATGTCTGGCAGATATTCGTGATCTTCTGGCAGAGAGACCTGATCTTTTGATACAGCAGGAGGAACAGGAATGGTTTATTCGATGTCCGGTTTCATAAAAGACACCATGAAATTGCAAAATCTTCTAATGATCCTTATGGAAATATGTCTGATTCTTGAATTTATCCTGTTGTTTTCCAGAATTATGCGTTCAGCAGGAAAATGGAAAATTGTAGGATCTTCCGTAGGGTTGTTTGCGTCATATCTTTTTATGGTGGGACTGCTGAGCGATCACCAGCGTCGGCAGGATACTCATTCATACAAGCCGATATTGTATTCATTACCAATATATGCACTGGTAATATCAGTAATTCTGTTGACGGTTTATCTGATTCTGGCTATTCGCAGGGAACGAAAGGAATGCAACAATACTTTGTCACCATGGTCTGTTTACGAAGCTGTAAATAATGTTCCATGTGGTGTCTGTTTTTCGGATGCTCTTGGACGTATCATATTGAGTAATGTTAAAATGCAGGAATTATGCAGAATACTGACAGGAAATTATCTTCAGAATTTTGAGATTTTGCGTAATGCTATAAATTCAGAACCTGTTCAGAAAAATATTGTAAAGTTAAATTCTGACAGTAATGTATTTTATTTACCAGATGGTTCCGTTTGGCTGTTTCAGGAATATCAGCTTAAAGAGCCAGATCTGAAAGGTTATGTACAGACTGTTGCGATTAATGTGTCTGAATTATATTACAACAATGAAAAAATCAAAAGCAATAATGAGAAGTTGGAGCAGCTGAACCGAAAACTAGAAGAAATGTATGAAAAGATAGGCGATGAAATACGCGAGCAGGAAACGCTGGCTATGAAAATAAAGGTACACGATAATTTTGGAAGAAGTCTTCTTTCCATACGAAGAATTCTTGAAAAGAAAGAAGAACCTGACAATATGAGAGCACAGCTTGAAACTTTAAAGCAGCAGGTTTATATTCTTACAAGTTCGACTGCTAATAATAAAGAAGACCAGTATGAGGATACGGAAAAGCATGCGAGGGAACTTGGAATATCAATTCAGATCCAGGGTAATTATCCGGATGACCTGATTTATGGATGGCTTACAGATCGCGCCCTCCGTGAATGCGTAACAAACTGTGCCCGTCATGCACATGGAACTGCAGTTTATGTGGAAATAAAGAGAAACATGGATGGATATCAGATCCAGATTACCAATGATGGTGAACCGCCACTGAAAAATGCTAAAGAAGGTGGGGGATTATCTGCATTAAGGAAAGCAGTAGAAGCAGAACATGGGACAATGAAGACATTTTTTGAACCTGCTTTTTACCTGTTTCTGAATTTCCCGTTAAAGAGATAAAAATATCAGATTACTTCAGTATGAGAAGGGAATGATTCTATGGTAAGGGTACTCATTGTGGAAGATCAGAAAATCATGCAAAAATATTTTGAATATATTATTTTGCAAAATCCCGAATTCAAGCTGGTAGATACGGTCAGTGATGCCCGGGAAGCAGTAAAAATCTGTAATTATTCAGTGATTGATCTGGTATTGATGGATGTGCAGACCTTTCATAATCACGATGGTCTGACCGCAGGAAAGACCATAAAGGAGGAACATCCGGGTACGAAGATCCTTATTGTAACATCGCTGATCGATCCTAAAGTACTTGAGAGGGCAAAAACAGGATGCGCAGACAGTCTTTGGTATAAGGATCATGGTGAGGACGAGATTCGTGATGTGATAATAAGAACTCTTAATGGAGAACATGTCTTTCCAGATGAAACTCCAAATGTGGAACTGAACTGGTGTACTAGCGGGGAAATCAGTCCCAGACAACTGGAAATGCTGCGGCTTTATATATGTGGGCTGTCTTACTCAGAAATTGCAAAAAAAATGAACTGTTCCACCTCGGGAGTACGGTGGAATTTTCAGGACATGATTGCCAGGGCTGGATATAGCTGTAAAGAGGATCTGATCGCTGCTGCGCTGGAAAGCAAGCTGATTGTTACGACATTAAAATAGCATGCCAAACATTTTTTTCTGTAAATAACATTAAAAAATAAAAAAAATTAAATTGAGGGGTTGTATTTTCCGAAAAGGAATGTTATTATACTGGTTGTATGCGCTGATAGTGCGTATATGAACTGCAGATTCAAGCCTATATTACGGAAAAGGAGGATTTCCAGTGAAAGTAAGATCATCTGTAAAGCCGATCTGCGAAAAATGCAAGATCATCAAAAGAAAAGGATCTATCAGAGTAATCTGTGAAAATCCAAAACACAAACAGCGTCAGGGTTAATGACAGAGTTTGTGAAACGTGCGGCTGCAGTTTGATACACCCGGAAGGGTTGTTCGGACTGTTTTAATATCTTATTAAAGAAGCATGTATTGCCTAATACCGAGAGGCAGTAGTGGCTGTGAGGTCACATTTCGGAAAGGTCGCTTTACGCCAAGGCGGCTGGGTGTTTTACCGAGGCACCCCAATTAGGAAACTAAAAAGACGGAAGCTTATTAAGATACACCCCATTTCACCTTGCAGAATAGCAAGTGGTGTACAAATAGGACTTTCAAAAGAAAGAAAATGGAGGAAACAGTACATGGCTCGTATAGCTGGTGTAGACTTACCAAGAGAAAAACGTATCGAAATCGGCCTTACCTATATTTATGGTATTGGTAGAGCAAGCGCAGACAAAATCCTTGCTCAGGCAGGTGTAAATCCTGACACACGTGTCAGAGACCTGACAGACGATGATGTAAAGAAAATCAGTGCTGTTATTGATGAAACAATGATGGTAGAAGGTGATCTTCGTCGTGAAATCGCTCTGAATATTAAGAGACTGCAGGAAATCGGATGCTACAGAGGTATCCGTCATCGTAAAGGACTTCCGGTTCGTGGCCAGAAGACCAAAACAAATGCAAGAACACGCAAAGGTCCTAAGAGAACTGTTGCAAACAAAAAGAAATAATGAACACTTAATGAATGCAAGTGTAAACGTAGCATGAATTTAGTGTGAGTATTGTTCGAAGGAACTTAATGAGACCAAGTGTAAACGAAGGTCGAATTTAGTAAATCGAACTTCCTTATGAAATGAAACATATTTACAATATATTCGAGGAAAGTGTAGGTTAGTTTTAAAATGGCAAAGACAACCAGAAAAGCGACTACAAAACGTCGTGTAAAGAAAAACGTTGAACACGGACAGGCACATATCCAGTCATCTTTTAACAATACTATTGTTACTCTTACAGATAACGAAGGAAATGCTCTTTCATGGGCAAGTGCCGGTGGTCTGGGATTTAGAGGTTCAAGGAAATCTACTCCTTATGCAGCACAGATGGCAGCAGAAACTGCTACAAAAGCTGCTTTGATCCATGGATTAAAAACTGTTGATGTTATGGTAAAAGGACCAGGATCCGGACGTGAAGCTGCAATCCGTGCACTTCAGGCATGTGGTCTTGAAGTAACAAGTATCCGTGACGTAACACCGGTTCCGCATAACGGATGCCGTCCACCAAAACGCAGAAGAGTCTAATTTTAGGAGGTAGCTTGAAATGGCAGTAAATAGAGTTCCTGTTCTGAAAAGATGCAGATCCCTTGGCCTGGATCCAATTTACTTAGGAATTGATAAAAAATCCACAAGACAGTTAAAACGTGCAAACAGAAAAATGTCTGAGTACGGTTTACAGTTAAGAGAAAAACAGAAAGCAAAATTCATCTACGGAGTTCTGGAAAAACCTTTCCACAACTACTACAATAAAGCTGACAGAATGCCTGGTCAGACTGGTGAAAACCTTATGATCATGCTTGAGACAAGACTTGACAATGTAGTATTCCGTATGGGTCTTGCAAGAACAAGACGTGAAGCTCGTCAGATTGTTGACCACAAACACGTACTTGTAAATGGTAAATGTGTAAATATTCCGTCTTACCTTGTAAAAGCCGGTGACACAATTGAAATCAAAGAAAAATGCAAAGGTTCTGAAAGATACAAAGGAATTCTGGAAGTAACAGCTGGAAGACTTGTTCCGGAATGGCTTGATGTTAATCAGGAAGCTTTAAGCGGAACTGTAAAAGAACTTCCAAGAAGAGAAGCAATCGATGTTCCGGTTGACGAAATGCTTATCGTCGAGCTGTATTCTAAATAATCCGACGTAGCTTTCGCAAAAACCCTCAAATGTTGATAAACCCAGAAGGAGGGAACCTTATAGTGTTTGATTTTAATAAACCAAAAATCGAAATTACAGAAATATCCGAAGATAAAAAATTTGGCAGATTTGTAGTTGAACCTCTTGAAAGAGGATATGGTACTACCCTGGGTAATTCTCTCAGAAGAATTATGCTGTCATCCCTCCCGGGAGCAGCGGTAAGCCAGGTTAAGATCGATGGCGTTCTTCATGAATTCAGCTCTATTCCGGGTGTGAAAGAAGACGTAACCGAGATCATTATGAATCTGAAGAGTCTTGCAATCAAAAACACAAGTTCTGATAACGAGCCAAAGACTGCATACATCGAGTGTGAAGGCAAAGGTGTTGTTACAGCTGCTGACATTCAGGCTGACCAGGATATTGAAATTATGAACCCTGATCAGGTTATCGCAACTCTGAATGGTGGAAAAGACTGCAGACTTGCTATGGAACTTACTATTACACGTGGTCGTGGATATGTAAGTGCTGACAAAGGAAAATCCGAAGATATGCCAATCGGTGTTCTTGCAGTTGATGCAATCTATACTCCTGTTGACAGAGTCAACATGATCGTAGAAAACACTCGTGTTGGTCAGGTTACAGATTACGATAAGCTTACATTGGATGTATATACCAATGGAACTCTTGATCCAGATGAGGCTGTCAGCCTTGCTGCCAAGGTTCTGAGTGAGCATCTGAATCTTTTCATTGATCTTTCTGAAAACGCAAAGACCGCTGAGGTTATGATCGAGAAAGAAGACAATGAAAAAGAAAAAGTTCTTGAAATGAGTATTGATGAGTTAGAGCTTTCCGTACGTTCTTATAACTGTCTGAAGAGAGCAGGAATCAATACTGTAGAAGAACTGTGCAATAAAACTTCTGACGATATGATGAAGGTTCGTAACCTTGGTCGTAAGTCACTGGAAGAAGTACTTGCTAAATTAAAAGAGCTGGGCTTACAGCTTCAGCCTACTGAGGAATAAACCACTCACAGATTAATATTACAGCGGGGATGCCTGAGCACCAGGACAGTAAGACCGAACAAGCATGTTCTGATGTCCCGCAGATGGAGGAAAATCAAATGGCAAAATATAGAAAGTTAAGCAGAACATCTGACCAGAGAAAAGCTCTGTTAAGAAACCAGGTAACAAACCTTCTGTATCATGGAAAAATTGTTACAACTGAAGCTAAAGCAAAAGAAATTCGCAAGATCGCCGAAGGTCTTATTGCAATGGCAGTTCGTGAAAAAGACAATTTCGAAACAGTTACTGTAACTGCAAAAGTTGCACGTAAAGATGCTGATGGCAAAAGAGTAAAAGAAGTAGTAGACGGAAAGAAACAGACCGTATACGATGAAGTTCAGAAAGAGATCGCTAAAGATGCTCCTTCCAGACTGCATGCTCGTCGTCAGATGCTGAAAGTATTCTATCCAGTTAAAGAAGTTCCAACTCAGGGCGCTGGTAAGAAGAAAAACACAAAAGACGTAGACATGGTTAAGAAAATGTTCGAAGAAATCGCTCCTAAATATGCTGGCCGTAACGGTGGTTATACAAGAATCGTAAAGATTGGACCTCGTAAAGGTGATGCAGCAATGGAAGTACTTATCGAATTAGTTTAATCTGTTAAATGTGGGGATATCCGAAAGGGTATCCCTTTTTTGACTATATTTACTACGAATTGACGCTATAATGCGAAAAAAATCAGCAAAATGTCATAATTAACACTAATTTTGTCAAAATTGTCTGGGGGGAGACTGTCCGAAAACTCGGATAATCTAATCTGATGAGAAAAAGATTGATATGCTCTTGTGAGCGTTCAATATAAATTAAAATTGCACATTGAAAACTGAATAAAGT
>NZ_JBQHUL010000036.1:0-32971 GCF_052065235.1 Blautia sp. HCP28S3_G10
CAATCCATTTTCCTTGGCGATACAATTCAACAGCTTTTTTCTTAAATTCGTAAGTATAACGCATAAAAATACCCCTTTCACTGGATGTCCAGTAAAAGGGGTACATATCAAGAATAGGCGGCTAAATCTTAGCTAAACATATTTGCCAGGACGGGGAACCTTGACTTCCCTTACTGGCTGTCTTGATAAGTATATTATATGCCAGCTTCAGGAATTTGTCAATTTCCCGTTGCAAATCACCCATATCTCTTACTATCCCTATTTTCTTCTTATACCGCTTCGAGGTATGCCAAATCTTTCACCGCTTCAAGTCGTTTCTTGCAATCCCTGTATATTCCCTGATAATGTTTCCCTTGCATAATTCCCAGATCAACCTCATGCAAAATGATATTTTCCATTAAAGATAAGTTATTAAGCTGCATCACCGTAGCTTCGTCCCTTTTATTGATTCCTGCCATTTTATTTGCCAGTCTGGTATAAGTCATATAAAGCATTTCTGCATGACTGCTTCCCTGCCCCTTTGCATACTCCACAAGTTTCTGAATCGTATCCGTCTCTGCCTTTCTGGTAAGCTTTCCTGCCTTCCGGGTTTCAATCCACATTTGAGTAGATTTCTCACGGATAAAGTTCTCCAACTGATTAAATGCCCGGATATACTGCAATTTCCATTCAAGAGCTTCTTTCCCGGTAAAACCCATTACCAACAATGAAAAGCCATCTCTCGTCATTAAAAACATAGGATATCGTTTTCCACGATTCTCGTAAGTTGATTCGAAGAAAAATTTCGCTCCACCATTTTGGACACCTCTTTTTCCTATCAACTCTCCATACATTCTTCTTATTTCGGCTATCAACTTGTCATGCCTCTTTCCAAACTTCTCGGCCACCTGCAAGCTATCACACACCGCTTCATCATTCTTTAAATAAACAAGTTCATTCATACTGTACGCCTTTCTTTAGCTATATCCGAAAATACCAACTTTTTCCATTAATTTATTAATTTCTCACCGCTTCCTCACCGCTTCGATCAAATATATCGACTGTTAATCGACAGTTCAAGCACTCCCGGTTCTCGCCGCCTTTTTTACCATTCTTCACTGCTTCCTCACTGCTTCATTCTCAACAACACTCCTTAAAATAGTGAAAAACTCCTTGAACCGTAGGTTCGGCAGCAGGATTTTTATTAAATGCCAGCATCACCGCTTCTACTGTTTTATCGGCTCATTTAGCCTTTTTATCTGCTCCCCCTTACAACTTTACCTCAAGCACTTTTCAATCGTTTCTCGCCCTGTTTTATCCTTGTGTTGCTGTATTTTCAGACCTGTTCTGCCTCAGTCGTTCTCCCATCTGCTGCCGCTGTTCCTCTGTATACTGTTTCGGTGGAGAAATCCGAAGCCAGGATACTGGAACATGAGCACAAATGCTTCCGTCCTCGTTATCCGCAATGATTCGACAATCTTCCGGGTGCTTCTCTGCCAGCTTGCGGATTACAGACTTATACCGACCCTGTGAGAATGATAAAGTTGCTCTGGTACCGTTGGTCATAAATTCAATTACATTTTCGTTACAGCCATCCATAAAAATCTCCTTTTCGTTTTGTTCGATAATATTTACAGTCTTATTTTTCGGGGTTCGCTCGGGGTTCGCTCTAATGCATTTTACTCTTTTAGGGGCTCCGAAATCTCCGAATATTTTCGCGTGCGTTATCGTGTTACAAAATTCCTTTACGTGCGTAATCGTGTCAACGAATTCCCATACTCCCGACATTTTTTGTCTAAAAATCCATCAATTTGTAATCATCTTTAATATCATCAGGCAATCCCTTAAAAAGGAAATTCTGAGGCATTCTTCTCAATGCTCCAATAATTTCAAATCGTTGTTCGCTCTCCAACATGGCTTTTATTTCCGGATATTCTTCTGTGCACTTGGTATACCATGACTTCTGTTGTGGCGGAGAATACCGTGGATCATCACGCACATACAGGAACAGCCACTCTATACACAGGCTCATTGTAAATTGAACATACAACCCACATTCGTAATAATATTGAGCTATCATTAATGCATCATGAAGTGTAGTTGTTATCCGCTCTGGCTTCTGATAATGTCCTTCCGGGAAATATTCAACCCTGCATTCATTCTTCATAAAACTCCATGGAGCAATGGACACAAACGGAGCATGATCCGCCTGCACTTTCATTACCATCTGAGCTCTTTGGTATAAAGCATCAAGCCTTTTAATCAACGGACTTCCCATAATTCACCACCACCTTTAAATATGCAAATCCCTTGTCTGTTTCTTCGTCCCATTATGCCCCTGTGATTTCTTTCTGGCATTTTCCCTTTTGCAAGCTCTCAGCCACTGGTGCAACTCCGGCACGCTTGTAGCTCTTATCGTTACACGTTTATTTCTTCTCGGCATTTAATACTCCTTCCTCTGGCAAACGTGGAATATTAAGAATGATGGTCGTTACAACGCTATGCTTCTGCTGAAATTCAGCCAATTTCTTCTCATTGTAAATACCATCTTCGCCCAATATTGTATAAAGTCTTTCCTTTCCGGGAACAGGCTTTACCATGATCAAGTGAATAGTATCTGCTTTCTTTTGCAATAGCATAGCCCGTTCTTCTGCTTGCTTTAATCTTGCTTGTATATTCATTATGTCCGCCTCTTCTGTGATTTCTGCTCCTGTTCTACTCGTGACATCAATTCTTCCATAGCTTCCAGACGTTCAATCATATCTACATTCTTTGTCCACTGAGAGCACTGTGACAATGCTGCATTAGCCGCGTTCACTCTGATCTGTGCCGGCACTTCCGTATCAGTGGCCGTATTGACCAACACTGCTGCACATTCTCCAAGTTTTCCCTGCAGGTATGCAATCGCTCCTGTTACGGCCTCGTTTCTTGCCTCAGAATACTTACGCTGGAAGCTGTCTGAATGAATCACAGTATAAATTGTAGGTCTGGGAATTTTCGTCTTTTTAGATATCTCACTTATATTTGGACACGTTAAAAATGCCTGTACTAATATGTCCTCACGTGCTTCTGCTGATATACCTTTTGCCATAATAATCACCCCTAACTAATCAATGATATTTTCCAATACATAAAAACAGACAGTTTTGACAGGTTCTATTCCAACCTTTAGAACGGATATCTATTACATGCCTTTAATGCCTCCCGGAACACAGCCAGCGTTTTCTTCCGGTATGCATAGAAATCTTTACGATCAAGTGGAACAAAGTTCTTTTTATTCATCTTGTCATAGCTCATTCCAATTACGATACAACAATAAAGTTCATCACAAACGTTCGGATACACTTCTGCTGCACACTGTAACAACAATATCTTGTCCCTCATTTCAAGCTTTCGACAAAACTCATTAAATTTCTTATCTTCTTCCTCTGAAAATCCATAATCTTCATAAGTTGCTTCCCTGGTAAGCATTTTTCTTCCTCCCTGCGTTCTCCCCGCCACACTTTTTAGCATGACAGGGAATTGCTTTATGCCAGCTCAAACGGGTTTCTGCCGCTTGTATTTTGTCTTAACTTTGCTTCTTCAATAATTTCATCAAATACTGTTCTTCGGTTAATCTGAGCAGTAAAACGATAATTTCCACTACTCTGCTGTCCACCAGTTTCCTCACGGACAATTTTTCTGAGCAGCGCTTCTGGTGTCTCAATATTATTGCCCTGTTTCTGGTCACCAAGGACAGCCAGAAATTCACTTCTAGGTGGAATAACTGCGCCTTTAGCCAGATATGGAATTGTATTCACCCTTGGCAAACTCATATTGTAATAGCCCCATCTCCGGTTGCCTGTAGGACCCGTTACATCATAAGAAAAGCTGAATGCACTCTCTATTCCAGACAAAGCACTGTTGATATTTCCTATCGTGCTATTCACTTTTCCAACAACGTTGTTCAATGTCCTTGTGATTCCACTGGTTGCATTTGAAATTCCATTTGCCAGATTGTTTCCCATCCTCGTTCCGATAGACTTCATCTCACGTGCCAGCCCTTCCAGGCTTCTTTCTGTATTCCGGATCATCTCAGAAATTATCTGTGCAATACGTTCACCGGCCCATTTCCATTTATTGGTCATGGTATTGTACTGACCGGAGAAATGACTATCTACTGTCTTCTGCATCTCTCCAAGCTTCAGATTTGCATGCTGCTTCATCTGATCAAGGTTCTTATCCACCTCCGCTGCTGAATTGCCCCAGTTTGTCACTGTCGCTGCGCTCACACCGTTGGAAGCGTCCTCTGCTGCTTTCTGGAGTCCTGCCAGATTCGTCTCTGCATCTGTCTTCATCTTTCCGGTAGAAGTCGTTACAGTCTGCTGTGCTTTAACAATATTTTTGTCTACGCTGGTCTTTGTAGCCTGTACTGCATTCGGGAACACTTCTGAAAAAATTCTTGCAGCAGTCTCAGTATTTCCGCCCATGTTCTTAACTGCTGCCATGACGTTGTTATATGCATCCTGTGCAGTACCGCCGGAATCCGCAGTTCTTTCCAGTGCATTTAACAGCTGTCCCTGTTCATCCGTTCCGAGGTGCATCTGATTTGTCAAATTTCCAATGACAAGTTTCAGATCATCGTAAGATTTCTGAGCACTCTGGCTTCCAAGATTAATCTGACTTGCCATGTTGGTTGTATCACTGCCGAGTGTTTTAATGGATTCTGACAGGATATCAAACATATCATCTGTAATGAGCCCCTTCTGTCTCAATGTCTCGAATGCCTGTGTTGCCTGCTCAGATGTCACACCCATTTCACCCAGCTTATCAATAAGTTTCTGAGTTGCACTGGATTTTTCCTCAGCAGTCATGCCCTCTTTCTCAAGAGATTCTTTCAGATTCCAGATTTCTGTTGCAGAACCGGATATGATATCGCCACGCCGCTGTAATGTCTGAATGAAATTGTCCATGGTATTTCCAAATGTACCACCGACACCATTGCCGCCCTGCATGGTCTCTACCATTTTGGCAATCTCAGAAGTAGCTGCGGCCGCCGCAACACCCACACCGGCAATCAGCCCTGCAGTGCCTACCAGTGGGGTAATAGCTGATGCAAGGGAAGTAAAGCTTCCTGCCGCACCTTTTACTGCATTGCCTAAAAGAGTAGTCAGATTACCTGACAATTCTCCGATTGCTTCGGACCCGATCAGTTTCTTTCCGATTGCCTTTAGTAGTAATTTTACGAGGTCACTGATTCCCGTTATATCTGCAATCTTCACTGCAATAAACGCTTTACCAAGAAAAGCAGCTATCTTACCGGCTGTTCCGCTCGCCTCCATGCCATCAAACAGGCCTCCAAGCGATTTGACAACAGCTTTTATCACCTGCTTCAGGTGTCCAAGCCAGTCAACTTGTGTCAGCATATCTCCGACACCTTTTCCAAAAGCCTCCCAGTCTGTCTTTTCTGCCATATCCACTAGGGATCCGCACAGATTGTCCAGAAAGGCTTCCAACTTACGTCCATTCGCTTTCCAGTCAAATTCCGATACAAAGGTATTGATACCACCGGCAATGTTATTTACCAGCTCTGACCAGTCAAAACGCTCTGTAAAGCTGTACAATGATGTGAATGCACCATTCAGCCCTGTTGCCAGTGTATCTCCGATTTCCGAAAGAGAAAATCTTGATACAGCACCATTCAATCCATCCGCAACAACCTGTCCAATTTCCTTATACGGAAGGTTATGGACCATCCCGTTAAAGATATTCCAGGCAATCATGAACCTGTTTCCTATGAGCTGTCCAAGATTGTTCCAGTTGACTTCCCGAACAAAGCCGGCGATTCCGGTTGCAAATTTCTTACCAAGGTTTTTCCAGTTGATTCCTGTAATCAGGAGATTCAGCGTATTTACAATCGTGTTGATACCGGTACCAACCGTCCGTCCCATCAAATCCCAGTCGATGTGATTTACCAGACTGTTAAATGTTCTGGTAAATGCATTACAGAATTTTGTTATTTTGGGTCCAACCTTTTTCCAGTTGATAGCATCATAGACTTTTTGAAGTCCTTTATTTATTCCACTGGCAATATAAGCTCCAAGACCTTCCCAGTCTTCCGATTTAATGAGCTTCTTGATTTTATCCGCAATTCCTTTAATACTATTTGCAATCGGGACCGTTTCAAACATCTGTCCCGGTGTAGGTGCTTTGTATCCACCGGAATCATCTGTTCCTGCACTCCCACTGGTTGAAGCTTTGTGCACCTCATCCAACGAAGAAAGATAGCTTTTTGTCTGCTTCGATGCCTTTTTCGCATTCTTCGAGGTCTTATCAAGACTTGCAGCATAATCTTCCTGAACACCAACCGCTTTTACAAAAGTATCCTGTCCGGTTAATGCTGCTGCAAACATTCCCACATAAGTAATTGCCCTGGAAATCATATCAATAAATCTTGACATGATCGGAGCTACCGCGGTGAGAACAGGTGCAAAGGCTGTAGCAAATGAGTTTTTCAGCCTCGTCATGCTGGACATTAAAGAGGAGATTGCTGAATTGGTACTGTTAGAATACTGTGCCAGATTTTCAAATCCGGTCTTCACACCATCACTGACAGCACTTACCGCCCGGAATACCCCTGAAAACAGCAACGACATTCCCAGCATTCGGGAAAGACTCATTCTCGACCGATTTGTCTGTTTGTTCAGATTAAACATGTTCTCTACAGCTTTTTTCATCGCTGAGACCATGCTCTTAATCGAGGAACCGGCACTTCTCAATGCTGAACCCATATTCTTTACAACCATACCTACACGAGCAGCAGCCTTTTGAAGATTCTGCATGGCCTGTGCCAGCCGGTTGTTTTTCTGTCGGTATTCCTCAACCTTGTTCTTCAGATTATTGTATGATGAATACAACCTTCCGTTTATGCGTTCCAGCTTCTGCGATTCCGTATTGTACTTCTCGGCTGTCCCCTTATACGCATCTGTAGATTTAGGATTTACATAAGCCCTTCCGGATGCCTGCATCTCTTTTTGTTTCCGCTGTAATCTGTCAATATCTGCCCAGATGCCATCCATCTGTTTGTCAAGCTCCTTAAGCGGTGCAGAATCTATTGAAAAGCCCATCTCCAGCCATTCACGCTGTTTTGTCTCAACCTTTTCAAACTCATTTTCCAGCGCTTTCATGTCGTCTTTGAGCTTTTTGTATTCTTCTGTCTCGGTTCTGACCTCGCTCAGTTCTTCGAGCTTTGATTTTAGCTCTGATACTTTACGTTCCTGCTTCTCGTAGTTCTGATACAGGTCCGTTATCGCTGTTATCTGCCTCTGGAAAGAACTTTTTGCTGAATCGCCCATCTTCGATACCTGTGCGGATATTCTGGTCATTCCAGCCTTTACAGCATTCATTCCTTTCGACACACCGCCGGTATCTATTCTGGTATCAATGATAATTGAACCATCTGCCATGTTATATCTGCCTCCAAACTATTTGAGGTTCGGGCACTGAATCCTGTTTCCAATGCCGTTATATACTCAGGACCATCCCGTTACCAGGACAGCCCTGTTATGTAGCTACGCTTCGGCTACTTCTTTCTTTGCGTATTTGTCAGTATACTTTTTTATCCTTTTCTGCTGCGCCTTTTCCCTTGCATCCAGCTCTTTTTCGATGATTCCACCGATAACAGTAATAATCTGTTCCGCGAACATTTCCCCGCTGTCGAGAATGGTAAACGGACTGGTAATCTTGAAGAAGCTCTCGGATACAGGAGCACCAAACAACAGATCAATCTTTTCACCAGCTTCTTTTTCCAGATCCGGTAGAATTTCCTCGAAGTCTTTGTCCTTGATTTTGTCATTGATTCCTGTAAAGAAAGTTGCTGCCTCTTTATACCTCTTTAAAATACCTGCATCTGAAGGAATAAATCTGAACACGCCCAGATCATTTCCGTCTTGATCAGTAATCTGGTATGTCTTCGCACCGGTCTGAACTACTACTTTCTCCATTAATCCTCATCCTCGCTTTCCTGCTCTTCTGCTTTCAGCTGTTCTTCCAGCTCGTTAAGTTCTTTGATATTATCCATGCATTCAATTGCTTTATCCGCTGTAGCTTTCATGGAATTACGTACCTCATCGCTCTGCACGAAATCCGCATAAAGTTCTCCAATGTTCCCAATCGCATTAGCCAGAGAGCTAAACACGCCCTTCTGCAATCGCATTCTTTCCCTGTGCAAGCGTTTCTGATCTGAAATCTGTTTCTTTCTTCCCATGTCATTTTCCCCCATTCTGTCTGTCATAAATAGCCGCCAACTCACATACAATCACAAATAACAAAAGTGCAATAACTGCCACAAAAACCACCTCCGAAACAATGAAATATTACCTGTTACATATATTTTACCATCAAACCTGACCACAGTTGTGGTACATGTTTGCCCCATCTTGCACCGTTCAGCCTGGCATGATATGATGCATTACAAGGGTGACCGCCCCCATTACTCTTGCATACTGGCAGCAGGATTACTTCTTTTGGATTTTGTTTCTAAATCCCTGACAACAGCACAAAGAAGGTCCTCACACAACCGAGAATGATGATAATTCTTCCGTAACACTTCTAATTCTTTCATCATTCCCTGCCAGTATGCATCGTCTTCAGGTCTGCCCGGAGGATACAGCCTTTTGTATAACCTCCAGCAGTCCGCGAAGATGTCGTAGATCTGTTTTAATTCTTCTTTAGCATCCATTAGCTACTCCTCCGGCATGATATACGCTTTTTCTCCTGCTGCATACTTTTGAAACATATCATTCAACACTTCTTTCGCGCGTTCTGGACTTGCATATTCCGCAATACCAAAATCACCCTCACAAATACGGTTCTTACTTACATAACTGATATACGTCATTTTAAAATTTAAAACTCGTGTTTTATCCTGTGTCATGATTTTCATGATTATTGTCCTTTCTGGCGGATTACCGCCTATAAAATCCATTACAAAATCCAACTACAGACTACAACTACAATCGTTCCAAAAAGTTTAAAGTTTTCTTTATATACCCTTATATCCCTATATTATTATCTTTTATATATTTCTTTTTATATGATGTAGTATTTGTAGAATATGTAGAAACACTTGTAAATACTGAGTTTAAGCGAACTACATTCATTCTACAAACTTCACTACAATTCATAAAAACAACCGCAAAATTACTTAATCAAACGGAAGCTCCATTTGTTCTTGCTCTGAAGCAACAACAAACTCAGAATTTTCAGATTCCTCTTCTGTAGTTTTCATTGCTATTTTTCTGAAGCCTCGTTGTTGTCCATATCCATCAAATTTACGTGGAGTTTTAAGCCTTTCCCATCCCGGTATTTTAGCAACGATATTATTTATTTCTGATGCCTGCCAATTTTTTGGTGGTATGGTTTCCTTTAATGCTTCAAACCATATTTCTCTAGCACACACCTGAGTTTTTCCTTCCAAGTAGTCCAGAATAATTCCACGCTTGCCATCATCTGCCATATTTGCCTCTTGAAGCTCTTTAGCCTGCTGCATACAGTTTTCCGGAAGTATCAACTGTGGATCTTCGTTTTTCCAAATATGCACTGCTTCCGCCCATGCCTGTTTTATATCGTCCATAGCTTCTGGTGTAAAAAGGCTCTTAGATGGTTTTGTAACTCCTGTGTGAATAATAAGAAAACGCCTGTTTCCTGTCTCATCCTGCAAGAAATCATCTTTATTAGTGGTTCCAGCAAATACACACTGTCTATAAAACGTGTCTGCTCGCCTTTCATAAGGAATCCTATATTTGTCCTGTGTGGCTGTCAGGAATCGCTTTACGCTCTCCACACCGCCCGCCGTCCTTGCCAGAGATTTAAGTTCTGCAAGCTCAATGATCCATGATCCGGTAAGCGACTGGACCGCTTTGTCTGAATCCAAGCTGTCCAATGAATCATTGAACCAGGAATCGTCTAAAGCCATCAATTTCAGAAATGTGCTCTTGCCAATGCCCTGCGAACCCTGCAATATGATTGTATAATCAAATTTACTTCCGGGCTTATACACTCTTGAAACAGCTCCTAGCATCCATAAGCGCATTACCTGGTATGTGTAATCAGAATCCTCTGCTCCAAGATATTCCGGCAACAGGCTTCTTATATGCTCTTTTCCATCCCATGTAAGGGAATCCAGTAATTCTTTTACTGGGTGGAATTTATTCCGCATAGAAACATTTTTCAATGCATCTGCAAAGTCCTGTCGGCTTTTAAGCCCATAATCAGCCTGTATCAGCGAAAACAGTGCTGAATCATCATGACTGCTCCATGCTCTGCAATTATTCTCATTTTCCCATGGTACACTACCATATAAGTAAGGTTGCTGTGCAAACTCATTAAGGCGAATTTTCCCGGCGAAACGGCTGTCTTTATCCATAACGATTTCAAAATTATGTACAAGCTGTTTTACGCTTTTTACATTTCCATCTTCATCATAGTTGCAGTCAAGGAATTTAAAGACTAATGCCGGACCTCCTGCTACTTCGTCCTTGTTTTTTTGTATTACAGATCGTTTTTTGCCTATATCCTGCTTCTGATCTTGCTGAACATCTGCGCAAATCTTCTCTGTATCATCAACATTCCTTATTAAATTTTCAAATTCTTCAACAGTATGTCCTGCTTCAAAATAATCAGTAATGTCTGCTTTAGGCACCTCTGGCATTGGAATAATTATCTTGATACTCTTAGCAGTACCTTTTAAGTCTCTTACAACAGTAGACGCTAATTTCTTTCCCGGATCATCATTATCTGCCAAAACTATCACATCTGCGTCTTTACAAAGTTCGGATACATTTTTATTCCAATCATTTGCACCGCCACAAGAAAAAGCAGCGTATCCTTTTTTAACTAAAGTATTAACGTCCTTTTCCCCTTCTGGAATAAATACTGGTTCTTTTCTCTCAATGGCCCGCTTTATACTGGATATGCTTCCATATACTGCATTAAACGTTTTCTTGTTCTTTCCGTTTAAGCCATAAGCAAAACGCTCATTACTCAAGATTCCAAAAAGCATTTTCTTGCCTTCTAATCGTATTTTTGTATATGCATAATCACCGTTAATGGAAGCATAATTGTACACAGCCTCGATTTTTCTTTTTTCACGATTCTCTATGTACACTCGCCATCTTTCCTTTGCCAATCCATCTCCGTAAAATAAATCTGACATTTTTAATCCTGCTGCAATAACAACTTCCTCAGTACTACATCCAGCATGACACTTAATCAATGCTCGATCATTACCATCTGTAAGTGTTAAACTAGCCTCTCTATCTGCATGTGCCGGACAAATGCATTGTGCTTTGCCTGTCCCGCGTTTCCTAACTTGAAAGTGCGATAAAATCCTTTCAAAAGTCAATTCTTATCACCTTCCAACTCTTCCAAAAGTTCTCTTGCACTCTCCAGAGCCCGCAAAGTATTCTCTCCTCGATTCTCAAGTGCGCGAATAAACTTCCGGATTTCCATTGTGTCTCCTGCTGCCGGAAGATAATATCCTCCAGGCGGTGTGGTGTTTGATAATATGACTTTGCCAGCCTTACGTTCTGCTTCGATCTGTTTTTGAAGCATTCGGACACTGGAAAAGTGACATTTTACAGTAAGGTACTCCGGTGTCAGTGCGTTTTCTTTCCCCGGCAACAGGTTTTCATATACTTCCATAGAATCACCGCCTTACTCAGAGATTTCGTCCAGATATTTTCTGATTTTTGCTACATTCCATAAAACGCGTCTTCCTACATAAATCTTTGCTCCTGCTGCCACTCCAATTTCTGTTGCAGTTTTAATACCTGCATGCGTTAATGCCTGAAGCCCTGCGGTATCGACTGTTAAATCATTAAATGATACATTGTGTTCGTTTGTTTTTATCATGCTTTCACCTCGTGTTCACTTCGTCTTATCAACTGTTTGCTATTTACAAGTCTAATTGTATCTGATATGATATAGGTAAACAATTACCTATTTACTACTCATTATTGGAGGAATATTGAATGAAAATAAGTAATAATATACCTATAATTGAGCATAAAGATGTAATAAACACATTTACTAAAAACCTGAAAAAGAAACGTAAAGAAAAAGGATATACACAAAGACAATTGGCAGATATACTTGATGTAACTCTTAAAACATACAGATCTTGGGAAAAAAACACCTTACCCAAAACATTAGAACTAATTAACTTATCAACAATTCTCGACTGTGATGTAGACTTTTTATTGGGTAGACTACAATCTGATACTCATTTTCAGGCATATATAGATAAAACTTATGCGCTCTCTCCTGATGCTTTTCAAAAATTAAGCATATTAAATATGTATCAAATTAGAGAAGAAAATTCCACATACAGAGAGATTGCCACTGACTGGAATATAATATTGGATTACCTTATAACAACTGAAAACGGTAATTTACTATTAGATCAAATTAGACAATATGCAACCTCTTGTAATACTAATATTTCAAATAGTTATTGTTATCATGCACTCCTTACTGGTAAAGAAAAACATGGGCGTAATACAATCAAAGATTTAAATTCTTTATCTGCGATTCTTAAATCTCTCGATGAATTGCAAATATATATGTCTAATCTCAATGTAGAAAAATATCGAGCTAAATTTTACGATTTAAAAGCAACATTTCTTGAAACAGAGAATATTTCAAACAAAAAAGCACCCAATACCAATTAAGGCGTTGAGTGCTTTACTTAAGCTATCTTTTTTAATTAATGCAAAGAATTATTATGCAACTCTTTGAAATATCAGTACTATTTCATAACACAATAATGTCAAAGCACTTGCTATACACATATTTATTATATAAAATATTACTGCTTTCTTTGTTTCTGCAAAAATTTCTTCTTCATTTATTATTGTACTTGAAATTTTAAAAGAAACCGACAACCATGTAACAAACGATATTATAAGGAATATAATTGCAGCATATACATCTTTCATCAAATCACTCTTCGCTTTCTTTAATACCTTTCGCAAAATCAATATTTGATTCAAATTTCAAACTATCATTTAATTCATCAATAAGTTTTAAATCTTTCAGTACCTTATCTATATCTATATCATTTTCTGTATCTTTTGACATATTAATTACTTCCATTGCAGCTTTATAATTTTCAAGTTGTTTTCCTTTCAACTCTTCTTTTTTCAATTCAACCTCTGTCTCCATTGTTCGATATTCTTCAATTGTATTAATTATGCCTTTCGCTAATCCAGGGAACTCAAAACCAAATCCACTTCCACCGAAAACAAAGAGATAAATTGCCAATAACGGAATAGCCCCTTTTTTCAGCTTATCGTATCCTTCCTTTAAAACAACAGTAACTTTTCCTGGGGAATTTAAATTAATCGTAACCGTAACTAAATCTTCTTCTGTCAAATTACAAAACAACTCTGTTATACCATACATTAATTTTGACAATTCCCTAGCTTTTATTGGCTCTTTTTTTGCGATATTTAATGAATACATCATATTTCCCTTGTATGTATAACAATTATAAAGACAATTCAAAATATCAACATCATACTCATTCATATCACTAATACCATGATATGAGGATATTCCTTTTAAAATCTTATATCCTAATCTTCCTGAAGATATCGTTAATAATTTTTTCATCTTACGTCTTTTTCGATATGGACATTTTATATTTCCAATTTCAAATTCTTTATTTTCTATTTTTTTAATAGTTGACAATTCCTCTAAATAATCAAATTCTTCTTCATAATATTCCCCTAAAATTCCAATTGTAATCTCTGAACTTCCACTATTAGGAATGAGAACATAATCCCCTGATTTTACTTCTTCTATAAATCTTATACATTTATTTATAGCAACTCCTGGTCTTTTATCCTCGTATCTCTCTTTTATCTGATCTTTCAATATTTCTATATTCATTTTATCAAAAGATGTATTTTGAGTAACAAAATTCCAACCCAAAGCAACATAGTTTTGATTTATGAATTCATCATAGAAATAACCTTTCATTGTTCTAATCAACCAGAAATTAGTATTATCTGACACATCCGGTATTTTAATATTCCTCAAATATTCTCCCATTTCAATTAACGCAGCTTCGTTCATTTTTCCTCCAAGATTTTTATTTAATTCCATAATATTCCATTTTTCAACACTTGGCAATAAAATAGTATCCCATTCTCTATAACGTAATTTCATTACTGTCAAAACAATTTCATGAAAATACCACTGGTCGCTTTATGACTAGTGGTATATAACAATTCTTCTTTTAAATTTTAGCTTCAAATACTTTTCCACATTTCCTACATCTAAACTTTTGTTTTCCTTTTGGCTTTGTATTTACCAATGTAAATGGATGTAACGGATTCAGATTCAAACTGGTTCGCTGATTTCCACCCAAATACTCTACATCTGTACTTCCACACAGGAATCCTGGACATTTAATTTTCTTTGCCATAATGCTCATCTCCTTTTCTTCCATCATACTTCCAATTCTGCTATAACACAATAGATTATAATTCGACATTTTTCGACACATCAACGCCGCGCTTTCATGCAAAAAGAGCCGGAACCTGTTACAGCTCCAGCCCTTCACTCTAATCTTCATAATGCCCTTTGCCTTCTGAGAATTAAGCAATTCCTCTATCTACCATATCCAGATACTCTGCGTTCCGTGCAATCTTTTTTAACTGATCATCTCTTTCAATGTTCATGGTTGACAACACATTTTTAATATCAAACTGCATAATCAATCCGAACCTCCTTTATTGGTGCAAGGAATTTATCTACATCATAATTCAAATTCTGAAGAATCGGAACCAAATCAATATACTCCTCCATTTCGTTCAGATTCGTATACTTTGCCATTACAACCAGATAACCTTTATCCCATTCTTTTACTTCTGTATATCTTTCCAATTTTGATGATGTCGCAAAACGTATAATCTGATCTTTAAAAATGAATATCGTATACTGGCTGTCGCTTTTCAATATGGCACAGTTATCTGCTGTCTTTTCCATCTGCTCCACATCTTTCGCTCAATACTTTTTCTTTATTATAACCGAACCGCCATATCTTTTCTATTGGTTTCTCACATCCTGTACCATCTAAATCACCATGCAGCAAAACATATCTATTGCGTTTTCATACCCCACATTTTACCCCAATTTTTACCCCACAAATCCATAATCATTTTATCGACAGAAGATAAAACAATATAAATGTTGATGAAACCATTTTTATAAATTTATCTAGTAAAATCAAGGTTTTCCGGCATTATAAAAATTGCTTGATAACATTAGATAAAACATGATAACGCTTGTCTGATAATCTTATAAAAAATATAAAATAAAGTTTATGATTTTAACTGTTCCGAAAATTATGCCTTTCTCTTATCCAGTTTTCTTGAAAGCATCATACCAATACCCTGAAGAATCTGTACAAGCACAACCAGTATCACAATAGTAACAATCATGATATCTGTCTGGTATCTGTAGTATCCATAGCGGATAGCAATGTCTCCCAGACCGCCTCCACCTACTGTACCTGCCATTGCAGAATAGCCGAGGATTGTTCCTACAGCAATTGTCACACCAACCAGAAGAGAAGTTCTTGCCTCTGCAAGAAGTACTTTCCAGATAACAGTCATTGTATCGGCTCCCATGCTTACGGCTGCCTCAACAACTCCAGGGTCCACTTCTTTAAGAGAAGATTCAACCATGCGCGCAATAAAAGGTGCTGCTGCGATGACAAGCGGTACGATTGTTGCGCTTGATCCATAGCTTTGTCCGACGAGCAGTTTTGTCAATGGAATCACAAGAATCAGAAGAATCAGGAACGGAATACTTCTCAGAATATTCACAATAACATCCAGAACTTTGTAAATTCCCGCATTTGGATGGATTCCTTCTTTATCAGTAACTGCAAGCAGGATTCCAAGAGGCAGTCCCAGTACATATCCGAAAAAAGTAGAAACAAGAGTCATGTACAGTGTGTCTCTGGTTCCTTCCAGTAACATCATAATTGTTTCATTATCCCACATCTGACCTCAACTCCTCTACTCCTATATTAATATCCTTAAGATACTGAATCATCTTCTCTGCAATATCCTCTGCCTCCGGAAGCTGCAGGATCATCTCGCCCTGAGCCTCACCGTTGATATTCTTTGTATCAGCATAAAGAATATTTACCGGTGTCCGGTAATTCAGTACCAGGTTTCCGATCACAGGTTCAAAAGATGACTGATTTTCAAAGGTTATTCTGATCAGTCGTTTGCCCTTCATTTCCTGTATCTGTGTTCTTCCGCTGAATACCAGTTTCTTTGCTTCCTCTGTCTTCGGATTACGGAAAAGTTCTTCCACTGTACCGGTTTCCACCAGATTTCCTTTTTCAAGGACAGCCACTTTGTCACAGATTTCCTGCACTACACTCATCTCATGTGTAATGACTACTACAGTGATCCCATACTTCTGATTGATTTCTTTGATCAGATCCAGGATAGCCTTGGTTGTCTGCGGGTCCAGTGCACTGGTAGCTTCATCACAGAGAAGGATCTCCGGATCACTTGCAAGTACTCTCGCAATTGCAACTCTCTGTTTCTGACCACCAGATAACTGGGCCGGATATGAAAGTGCTTTTTCTTCCAATCCTACGATTTTCAGATATTCCAGTGCCTTTTTCCGTGCTTCTTTTTTCTTTATTCCTGCAATCTCCATAGGAAAACAGACATTGTCCAATGCTGTTCGCTGCATAAGAAGATTAAAATGCTGAAAGATCATTCCTATGTTCTGGCGTTCTTTTCGCAATTCTTTCTCTGATAATTCTGTAAGACTTTTGCCTTTTATCCGGACTGTTCCGGATGTAGGTCTTTCCAATAGATTCAGACATCGTACGAGTGTACTCTTGCCTGCGCCGGAGAGACCTATAATGCCGAAGATCTCTCCCTTTTCTATGGAAAAACTGATGTTTCTGGCTGCTTCTACTGTTCCGCCTTTTGTCTCAAAGGTTTTACAGAGATTTTCAACCTGTATCATCGGCTCCATTTATATTTCCTCCTGTCCCTTAAATTGTATATTTCTGCAATACGTTTATTTATAAAAGCTGAAATTATTCAGCGTCTTCTGTTTCAGCTTCAGCATCTTCTTCTGCTGCATCAGCATCTGTATTTTCTTCACTGTCTGCACTGTCGTCAAAAGGAACAACTGCTCCGTCATATTTCTCATTGATGAAATCTTTGATCTCATCAGATTTCAGAACGTCAACCAGTGCCTTGATTGCTTCGCTGTCTTCGTTTCCTTCTTTGACTGCGATAATATTTACATATGTTTTTGCTGCTTCTGAATCAGATGTCTCATGTGCAATGGAATCTTTGGATACGGAATATCCTGCCTGCAGTGCATAGTTTCCGTTTAACACAACAAATGCAACTTCGTCTTTTACCCTGGAAACCTGAGCTGCTTCCAGTTCTTCGATCTTGATGTTCTTCGGATTTTCTTCAATATCTTTAACTGTTGCTTCCAGTCCCGCTCCGTCTTTCAGAGTGATAACACCGTTGTCCTGAAGAAGCAGAAGTGCTCTTGCCTCATTTGTAGTATCGTTTGGTACTGCAATTGTATCGCCCTCTTCAAGATCATCAAGTTTCTCTTTTGTTCCTGGATAAATTCCGAATGGCTCATAATGAATGCCGCCTGCATTGACAAGATGTGTTCCCTGCTCTTCATTGAAATTATCAAGATACGGGATATGCTGGAAATAATTTGCATCAAAATCTCCGCTCTCTACTACCAGGTTCGGCTGTACATAATCATCAAATACAGTTACATCAAGCTCCCAGCCTTCTTCTTCAAGAATTGGTTTTGCTTCCTCAAGAATCTCTGCATGAGGTGTTGCGGAAGCTGCTACCTTGATGGTTCCTTTTTCCGCATCAGCGCTGACGATCACGCCATTTGCTGTAAGTGCTGCAATTGTAAGTGCTGCTGTAAGGGATACTGTAAGTAATTTTTTTGTTCTCATAATAAAATTCCTCTCTTTTCTTTTAAATTTAATTTTCATATTCAATTGTAATTGTGTCTTTGACTTCCGTGCCGGATCAGGTATTTTCTTTACATAAAAAAAGCAGGAAGTCCATTGGATTCTTCCTGTTCATGTAAGCTATCAGTATCTGTGATGGATACGGTAATATTTACACCCTGACATCTGCATTTCCTACAAATGAAATTCAGCTGTCTCAGGAAGATTCTGATACATTGAAGCACAGCAAAACATAGACATACACATGTACATGTTGCCCATTGACATTTCCTGATTCATCATACACATGACTTTTTTCTCTGTTGCTTTTACTGTAAACATGACTCTTCCTCCTTGAGTTTTTTCGGTTTTTGTATTACCTATTTTTCCGATAGGTTGAATATATCATGTCTTTATTCACCTGTCAAGCACAATTTAAATTTTATGTATTACTGCTCACTCCGTTTACAGCAACTTGCTTCACCTAACAATCTTGACACTGCGTTTCTATAATGATACCATACTCTTATTCATTAAGTAACCCCTATTTTATTTATATACAGGAGAAAAATTATGCAGAAAAGAGCAATCATCGCCATGAGCGGCGGTGTAGATTCCAGCGTTGCTGCCTATCTTATGGTCAATGACGGATATGACTGCGCCGGAGCTACCCTGAAGCTTTATGATAACCCACAGTGCAGTTATCCCGGACATCGTGCCTGCTGTACACCTTCTGATACTGAAGATGCGAGAAGCGTTGCTGCAAGACTTGGAATCCTTTATTATGTGTTTCCCATGCATGACGAGTTTAAGGAAAATGTTATTGACAAATTCGCTGACACCTATCTTCATGGAGGAACACCTAATCCATGTATCGACTGTAACCGTTTCCTGAAATTTTCAGCACTTCTGGACAAAGCAAGAGAACTTGGATGCGAATATATTGCCAGCGGTCACTATGCCCGCAGAGAACAGGATCCCGAAACAGGACGTTATATTCTGAAAAAAGGGCTCGACCCAACTAAAGATCAGAGTTATGTTCTCTATGCCATGACCCAGGATCAACTTGCACATACATTATTCCCACTTGGCGGCTACACCAAAAAAGAAATCCGACAGATTGCACAGGAACAGGGATTCATCAATGCCGACAAACCAGACAGTCAGGACATCTGTTTCGTTCCTGACGGAGATTACGCTTCGTTTATCGAACAGTATACAGGTAAATCTTCAGCTCCTGGAAACTTTGTAGACAAAGAAGGCCATGTTCTTGGCAGACATAAAGGGCAGATCCACTATACCATCGGCCAGCGCCGCGGACTTGGTATCTCTGCCCCTGAATCACTTTACGTATGTGGTAAGACCCTGGATTCCAATGAAGTCATTCTCGGCGGTAAACAGGACCTCCTGTGTACAAGCTGCTATGTAAATGATATCAATCTCATTCCATGGGATCATCTGGACAAACCAATTCAGTGCAAAGTCAAAACACGCTACCGTCAGCCGGAACAGCCGGCAACTGTAGAACAGATCGGTGATGATCTTCTGAAGATCACTTTCGAAGAACCACAGCGTGCTGTTACTCCTGGTCAGGCTGCTGTCCTTTATGACGGTGACATGGTTCTTGGTGGAGGTACCATCCTTGGCAAGGGACTTCCCTCCACAGTTATCACAGATGCGGAATAATTTTATCCCATTTGAACAGTTACATGATATTCTTTTTTGCCGGGGATCAGAGGAATCTGGTTTCCGGCAATTTTTTCACCATCAACTTCTATCCAGAGTACACCTTTCTGTACTCCATCCGGTTTATGAATTTCAATATGATACTCTGCATCCCTGAATCTTCTTTTTACGGAAAAATCTCCAAATTTGCCATGCAGACATGGATCTACAATCAGTCCGTCATACCCTGGCTGGATTCCGAGAAGTGCCTGAGAAAGATTTACAAATGTCCATGCAGCTGTTCCCGTCAGCCAGCTGTTCTTTGCTTCACCAAATCTCGGTGCATCTGCTCCTGCTATCATCTGTGAGTAAACATATGGCTCTGTTCTGTGAACTTCACTGATATCTTCAATATAAGACGGGCAGATTTTTCTGTAAACCTCAAAAGCTCTGTCACCTCTTCCAAGCACAGTTTCCGCAATGGAAATCCATGGATTATTATGGCAGAAGATACCGGCATTTTCTTTATATCCCGGCGGATAGGAAGAAACCTCCCCGAGTTCCAGATAGTAACGTGTATATGCCGGCTGAAGAATCATAATACCATATTTTGTTTCCAGATATTTCTGAACAGAATCCAGTGCTTTCTCTGCATTGCCTTCTTCCAGTCCGATTCCAGCCATAACACAGAATCCCTGTGGTTCAATAAATATCTTTCCTTCTTCACACTCAGAAGAACCAACTTTATTGGAATATGCATCATAAGCTCTCACAAACCATTCTCCATCCCAGCCTGCATCAAGCACTGCATCATAAACTTTCTTTACAGCTTTTTCCGCTTCTTCAGCTTCTTTTTCATGTCCTGTACGTTTACAGATTTCCTCATATTCTCTTCCGTATTTTACAAACATACCCGCAATAAATACAGATTCAGCAACCGGTCCTTCAGACGGTCCTGTTGTCTGGAAAGATTCTCCGGGTTCACTTGAGAAACAGTTAAGATTCAGGCAGTCATTCCAATCAGCCCGTCCGATAAGCGGCAGATCGTGTGGTCCCAGATGTGTCACAGTAAACTGGAACGATCTGTTCAGGTGTTCAAGCAGCGGTACTTCTGTTCCCGGTTTGCAGTCAAATCTTACAGGTTCATCAAGAATACTGTAATCTCCGGTTTCTTTCAGATAAGCAGCAACTGCTGCAATCAGCCACAGCGGGTCATCATTAAATCCACTTCCCACGTCCATGTTTCCCTGTTTTGTAAGCGGCTGATACTGATGATATGCACTTCCATCCGGGAACTGTGTTGCTGCAATATCAAGGATACGCTCTCTCGCACGCTCCGGAATTAGATGTACAAATCCCAGAAGATCCTGACAGGAATCTCTGAATCCCATGCCTCTTCCGGTTCCTGATTCATAATATGATGCTGATCTGGACATATTAAATGTAACCATACACTGATATTGGTTCCAGATATTAGCCATGCGGTTTATATGTTCATTACCACTGGATACTGTAAATCTTTCAAGAAGCGTATTCCAGTACTCTTTCAGTTTCGCAAATGCTTCCATTGCCTTTTCTGTTGTGTTGAAACGTTCAAGGATTCTGGCTGCGTCTGTTTTCTTTATGACTCCCGGGGCCTCCCACTTGTCATCTGCCGGATTTTCACCATAACCGAGTACAAATACAAATTCTTTTTCTTCTCCCGGCTGAAGTGTCAGTTCGATCTGATGCGCTGCAATCGGATACCAGCCACTTGCAACGGAATTTCTGGCCTTTCTGTTTCGTACAGCTTCCGGAAGTGCATTTCCCTGCCCCTGACCCAGGAAAGAATCTCTGCTTGTATCAATTCCCTGAACCTTTGTATTTACACTGAAAAAACTATAATGTTTCCTTCTCTCTCTGTATTCTGTTTTGTGGTAAACTGTGCTTCCCTCAATTTCTACTTCTCCGATACTCAGGTTTCTCTGGAAGTTTGTCATATCGTCCATAGCATTCCACAGACAGAATTCTACATATGAAAAGAGTGAAATATGTTTTTCCTCAGAAGAATTATTTTTCAGTTTCAGACAGTTGATCTCGCACGCTTCATCTGTTGGGACAAAAGCAAGCAGTTCTGCCTGCAGCTGATTTTTGGAAGATATAAAACGGCTGTATCCAAGTCCGTGACGACATTCGTAAGAATCTACCGGTGTTCCTGATGGCATTGTTCCAGGATTCCATATCACACCATTATCATTAATATAGTAATATTTTCCATTTGAATCTGCAGGGATATTATTATATCTGTATCTTGTAATACGTAACAGTTTCGCATCTTTATAGAAACTGTAGCCTCCGCATGTATTAGATATCAGACTGAAGAAATCATTGCTTCCAAGATAATTGATCCATGGCAGTGGTGTTGCCGGCGTAGTGATCACATATTCCTTTGCATTATCATCAAAATGTCCATATTTCATGAGAAACCTCCTTGTAAAAAACGAAACATAATAAAATAAATAATATTGATATCAGGGTATGCGATTACGAATCAGTCCACCAAAGACAGATAATAGATTTGCGAAAACGAATAAGTCAAGAAATTGTATGTATATATAGAAAAAAATTGTTCGCTTTCAGTATAATTCAGAATTTCTTAAAAATCAACTATATTTTTATATTATAGAGTATTGCTTTAATGTGCAAATGCTGTTTCGTAATTTCGATCTGTTTTACGAAATTTTTCGTAAAAATAAAGCTTTCTTTTTGTGCAATTGTTCAATTTTTACATTTATCTTTTTGTACAACAGGTAAAAGCTGTGCAATAGGCACAAAAAACACTTGAAATTCCGAAAACAATGAAGTACGATAATCTTGCGAAAACGATTTAGGAAACAAAAACAGAGAAAAGGCTGGACATGCTTATGGTATCCATGAAAGACATAGCAAAAGCCTGCAGCGTATCCGTTGCAAGCGTTAGCAAAGCTTTAAATGGTTACCCGGACATCAGTGAAGAAACCAGACAGCAGATTCTTAAAACCGCTTCGGAAATGGGATATCTTCCTAATTCTTCGGCACGAACACTAAAAACCAAACGAAGTCATAATCTTGGAGTTCTGTTTGTTGATGAAGCAATGAGCGGACTGACTCATGATTATTTCAATCATGTACTGGAAAGTTTCAAACGTACAGCCGAATCAAAAGGATATGATATCACATTTACCAGTGGAAATCTATCCGGACAGAAAACTAATTACTATGACCACTGCCGCTATCGCGGTGTTGACGGAGTAGTAATCGCCTGTATCAATTTTTTTACAGAGGAAGTCCAGAAGCTGGTATATTCTGATATTCCTGTTGTAACCATTGACCATGTATTTGATGGTCGAATTTCAGTTGTATCTAACAACATTCAGGGGATGGAAGCCCTGGTAACTTATATCCTGCAGAAAGGACATCGTAAGATTGCCTATATTCACGGAGAAGATTCTTCAGTAACAAGAAGTCGGTTGGGAAGTTTTTACCGGACACTTCAGAAAAAAGGAATCGAAATTCCGGACGAATATATGCCGGTAATTCCATACAGGGATGCAATGTCAGCAGCAATCGCCACTTCCGAACTTCTGAATCTGAAAGATCCACCTACCTGCATTCTTTATCCAGATGATTTCGCTGCTCTTGGTGGAATCAATGAAATCAGAGACCGAGGCTTACGGATTCCGGAAGATATTTCCATTGCAGGATACGACGGAATCAACTTTGCCCGTATTCTCGAACCAAAACTGACAACACTTTGTCAGGACACTGAGACAATCGGGCGGCTGGCAGCAGAAAAACTGATCGACCTGATTGAAAATCCCAAAACAACGATCATTGACAAATTCACTGTTGACGGCACACTTTTTCCCGGTGCATCAGTACGGGATCTTAACAAACTGAACACAAAAAATAAAATATAAAATCATATTTACTTAAGGGAGGTAACAATATGAATAAAAAGGCAATGGCTCTCACATTAACAGCAGCAATGCTCGCCGGATTAACAGCTGTACCGGTATTCGCAGATGACGCATCAGCAGATGAAGGTAAAGTATTAAACATCTACTGCTGGAATGAAGAATTTAAATCCCGTCTGACAGATCACTATCCGGGATACGAAGAAGTCGACGGAACTCATGGTAAGATCGGTGATGTTAATGTTGTATGGAACATTACTCCATCTGATGACAATGCATACCAGAATAACCTTGACGAAACACTTCTGAAACAGGCTGATGCAGCTGATGATGACAAAATTGACCTCTTCCTTGTAGAAGCCGATTATGCACTTAAATATGTAAACACAGACTACACAATGTCTGTAGCAGATCTCGGAATTGCAGATGATGAAATTGCTGATCAGTATCAGTATACCAAAGATGTTATGACAGATTCCGATGGAAACCTGAAAGGTCTTTCATGGCAGGGCTGCCCGGGAACAATGATCTACAGAAGAGACATTGCAAAAGAAGTATTCGGAACAGATGATCCTGCAGAAATTCAGAAGAAAGTTGCTGACTGGGATACCTTCAAAGCTACAGCTGAAGAGCTGAAAGAAAAAGGTTATCAGATGACTTCTACTGTAAACGATACATATCGTGTATTCTCCAACAACGTATCTACTCCATGGGTTGTTGATGGAAAGATCACAGTAGATGACAACATCAAGAACTGGGTTGACATGTCCAAAGAAATGGTTGACGCAGAAGAAACAGGCACAGCTGAGCTGTGGAGCGATGACTGGAGCAAAGGCTTCTTCACAGACAGCAACGTATTCGCATACTTTGGACCAGCATGGTTCATCGACTTCTCCATGAGTGCTGATCAGGACGGCTCCGTAGGTAAAGACGGCGGCTGGGCTGCAACAGAAGGACCACAGGGCTTCTACTGGGGCGGAACATGGATCACAGCAGCTACAGGTACAGACAACCCGACACTTGTTGCTGATATCATGAGAACTATGACAACAAACGTTGACATAATGAAAGAAATCGTTACAGCGGACAATGATTTCGTAAACAACAAGCCGGCTATGGAAGAAATGGCAGCTGATGAAAGCTACGGCGATGCAGTTCTCGGTGGACAGAATCCTCTGGCTATGTTCTGTGCAGGCGCAGACAAGATCGACCTCAGCAACATGAGCATCTATGATCAGGGCTGCAATGAAGAATTCCAGAACGCTATGAAAAATTACTTCGAAGGCAATGCAACATATGATGAAGCTCTTGATCTGTTCTACAAAGCAGTTGTAGAAAAATATCCTGAACTTTCCTACTAATCTGAAACAATTGAATCTGTTTAATACGCATTAAAAAAGATGTGCCTGCCTGACCATCAGGCAGGCACACTTTAACTTATGGAGGAAGAGAATGGCAAAGAATAATAACCATAAGGCGGTCAGCTATAACAAATGGGGCTATATCTTTCTGATACCGTTTGTAGTAGTATACCTCATATTCCAGCTCGTTCCGCTTATTAGTACAATATATAACAGCTTTTTCGAAAATTACAGATCGGGACTGACGCAGATTGGACCGAACTTTGTGGGATTCGCAAATTATACAAAGCTCTTCCAGGATGGTGAGATCTGGATCTACTTCAAAAACACAATGATCATGTGGGTAATGGGATTTGTACCACAGATTCTGTTCTCTCTGCTTCTGGCAGCCTGGTTTTCCAATCCAAGCCTTCGCCTGAAAGGCCAGAGATTCTTCAAGACAGTGATCTATCTTCCAAACCTGATCATGGCTTCTGCTTTTGCAATGTTATTCTTTACACTTTTTGCAGATGGCGGCCCGATCAATGCAATGCTGGTTCATGCAGGCATCCTGAAACAAGCATACTCCTTCTTCAGCCATGCATGGAGTGCCAGAACACTGGTTGCTCTCCTGAATTTCCTGATGTGGTTTGGTAATACTACAATACTTCTGATGGCAGGTATGATGGGTATTGACCCGGCACTTTACGAGGCAGCAGAAGTAGATGGTGCTACTTCATCTCAGATTTTCAGAAAAATCACACTGCCGCTTCTTCGTCCGATTCTCATTTATGTTATGATCACATCTCTCATCGGTGGTATGCAAATGTTCGATGTACCTCAGATCCTGACAAACGGAACCGGCGATCCAATGCGTTCCACAATGACACTGATCATGTATCTGAACAAACATCTGTTCAGCAAGAACTATGGTATGGGTGGTGCACTCTCTGTATGTCTGTTCATTATCACAGGTGTACTCAGCCTTATCGTATTTCGTTTCAACAAAACCAAGGATGACGGGAGGTGAACAGCATGAATAATAAAAAGCCCAAAAAAGGTATGAGTATGAAAGGTCAGCGTACTCTTGCTTATATTGTCCTGATCATCCTCACTTTCCTCTGCCTGTTCTGGTTCTATGTGCTGTTTATCAATGCGACCAGATCAAATGGAGCACTTAAAAGAGGTTTTACGGCTATTCCTGGAGAACATCTGCTGGAAAACTGGAAAAACCTCCTTGCAGGTACACTTCCAGTATGGTATGGAATGTTTAACAGTATTTTTATTGCTACCTGTTCTGCTGCCCTGTGTACTTATTTTTCCACAATGACAGCTTATGCCATTCATGCCTATAACTTCAGAGGCCAAAAGTTTATGTTCACTTTTATCCTTGCAGTTATGATGATTCCAACTCAGGTTACCGCACTTGGTTTCCTGCAGTTACTCGGTAAAATGCATCTGGATGACAGCTTTATCCCGCTGATCGTCCCTAGCATTGCGGCCCCGGTTACTTTCTTCTATCTGAAACAATACATGGAGAGCAACCTTCCGCTGGAACTGGTAGAAGCCGCACGTATTGATGGTTCAGGCGAATTCCGTACTTTCAATACCATCGTACTTCCACTGATGAAACCAGCTATCGCTGTACAGGCAATCTTCACCTTCGTACAGAGCTGGAATAACTACTTCATTCCTGCCCTTGTACTTCACAGTGACAAGAAAAAAACTCTTCCTGTACTGATTGCACAGCTTCGTAGTGCAGATTTTCTGAAGTTTGATATGGGGCAAGTTTACGTTATGATTGCCTTCTCAATTTTCCCGGTTATCATCGTTTACATCCTTCTCTCCAAATTTATTGTAGAAGGTGTATCTGCCGGTGCGGTAAAAGGCTGATCCAGTCACAAAAAAACTATTATAAAAACTATTATTCAGGGGAATCTGTTTTTGGACAGGTTCCCCTGAATGTCTATTGCATACACTTTTACTTTGTGTTTAAATAAAATATATGATACCAGGATCAAAAGGTCTAAATCCACATGAGCTTGCTCATAAGTGGATAAAAGACCTTGGGACCCGCTCCGATATGAGCATAAAAGTGGGATGCTAATCCCGCGATATGCGAATGAAGGGCAGAATTGTGAGAGTGCATTGCACGAAACAATTCGTAGGTATCATAGTTGGGGGCTTTTGACCCCAACATCAATTTATGATCTAAAAGGTCTTTTTTTATCAAAAGGATAATTAAGAAGGGACACAGATATGGCAGTAGACACCTCACGTATTATGATCAAAACATTTGTAAAAAGCGCTCTGAAAGATGCGGAAAATTCTCCGGAACGCTGCACACGTAATCTGGTTGACATGGCACTGAACTTTTCAAATAACAGTTCTCAGTACTCATTTTTTTCCATCGCACGCCAGATGCTGAATAATGAAAACAGTCCATATTATCCTCTTATTGAGGACATATTAAAGCATATTGATAAAGATAAACTTCTCAACTTTGGCCTCAATATCGGTTATAACAGCTGCACAAAAGGAGCCGGTATTATCCGTCAGAAAGAATCCGAAGAAGGTTTTGAAATTCCATGGAGTCTCGGTCTGGAAACAGGAGATCCTTCAAAAGAAAGTTTTCTGAATGACTACCAGAAAATTTTTGACCAGGGCAGAGTTCTTGGAATTTATGCATACCAGCTTCACATCACGGAAAATCCAACTCCTGTACTGGAACTTGCTGCCAGAAATTCTGACTGCGCTGTTATTCTTTTCTGCAGGGCGGAACTGATTAATGAAGAATTTGTCGAAGAGGCTTCCAGACTGAATAATGTCCTGATCGGAGTAGAATATGGAGATATGGCAGATACAGCAGCACTGATACTTCGTGATCACAAATTGCTCTACTCTCTGTATTATATCTGTTCCGAAGAAAATGTTACAGATGTTACTTCCGGTGCTTTTTTCCGTTTTGCAGAGGAAATGCATTCACCATTTGCAGCTGTAATTCCACAAAGAGACTGCAGTACACAGACACGAAAAAACATCTATAAGCTGGTTCTTGACAGCCGCAATCAGCAAGTTTATCGTACTATCCCTCTTGACCTGTCAAAAGATACAGAACACATCGGCAATATCATTTCACCACCGGCCTGCATTATCGGCTTTGATAAAGATGGACTGCTTCATACCGTCAACCAGAATTACACTGAAGAAGAGGCAAATATTTTCCATCATTCTTTTCCAGAAATACTGCGGCGATATTTTTCATTAAAATAGCCTCTGCTGCTTCAACATTCACTACAGAACAAAAGCAGATACACCTGTTGATATTTTCACCAGGGTATCTGCTTTTCAATTATGACTTTTTACTGCATCGTTCTATTTACATTTCCTGCGCCAGTCTTTCCTGGGCTTTCACCAGTACCTGTATGCAGGACTGCAGTTTTTTTATAAATTCTTTCGGTGGAACAGGATCTTTTTCGGAAAGCCATCTTATCAGCGCACACATTACTGCATCTCCAAAGAAGTTTACATAAAACATTGCATCTTCCTGCTCACCCAGGATTTCTTTTATATCCTCTTCCAGAAGAGGACTCACAATTTCTCTGAAATGATTCTGAAAAGAGTTCTGATCCTCCACTTTCAGAATTTTTCTGTAAAAATCTCTGTTCGCATAAAAATAATCACAGACATGGAGCACACTGTCCCATCCGAGAAGATCTTCACCTATTTTTACATGTCCCAGATATTCTACATCATAAATCCAGTTTACAAGATCAAATTTATCCTTAAAATGATAATAAAAACTTTTTCGGTTCATATTACATTTTGCACAGATATCAGATACTGTTATCTTTGCAAAAGGAGTTGATTCCATTAATTCTTTCAATGCAGAAGCAAGTGCACGTTTTGTAATATTGGAGTCAGCCACGATTATATCCTCCTCTTAGGTAAATTGATGAGTATCATAACAGTCAGTACTCTTACAGTTACATTTCCGTAGCAAACAATGCTGCCCCAAGTGCGCCACAAAGCTGTGATTTATCACTAATCACAAGTTTTGTCCCCAGTCGCTCCTCAAGTGTCTGTACAAGTCCCCGGTTCTGTGCAACACCACCAGTCATCATATAAGCCTCCTCTCCACCTACACGTTTGACGAGTGATGCTGTTTTGGAAGCAACAGCCTTATTAAGCCCATGTACAATATCATCCGTCCGTTTATTCTGCGCAATAAGTGATACAACTTCGGATTCAGCAAACACAGTGCACATACTTGAAATCGTAATATCTTCCTGATAAGAAAGCCCCACCTGACTCAGTTCATCGAGACTCATCTCCATTGTACGTGCCATCATCTCCAGAAATCTTCCCGTACCTGCCGCACATTTATCATTCATCACAAAGTTCTTTACAGAGCCATCTTCATTCAGGCGTATTACTTTACTATCCTGCCCGCCAATATCAACAACCGTTCTCACTGACGGATCAAGAAACTGCGCCCCTCTTGCATGACAGGTGATTTCTGTGATACTTTTATCGCCATCAGAAATAGCCGTTCTTCCATAGCCTGTTGTAACGACTGCATTCAGATCCTCCCTGGCAAGCGCAGCCTGCTTCAAAGCTTCTTCAAGCGCTCTCCCGGCCCCATTTGCTGCTCCTGCGCCAGTAGGCATTATTACACTTGCCACAATCTCTTTTTTCTTGTTCAGAATTACAACGTCCGTACTGGTAGAGCCGCTGTCAATACCCGCATAATATCCTTTTCCCATAGTTCTCTCCTTTTTCTGCGGCTGTTCTGTACTGAGACTTTCTGCAAAGGCCTCCAGTCTGGTACTTAACTGCCCACTGCTCTGTACGGTATAATCAGACTCTATTTTTAAAACTGGTATATCCGTATGATTTTTTATTTCTGCATATTCAAAACTGTAAAAATCACAGAATTTAACAGTATGGTAAATAATTCCTTTTAACGACGGATCCTGATACAGCTGTCTGCGAGCGACATGATCCATCATTCGCATACAGGGCAGTTGATGAAGCAGTTCCCCTGCATACCATTTCATAAGCCCGTCAAAGTCCAGTTTGTCATCAGGAAGGCTTTCTCCTACAGATCTGTTATTAACACAGGTTTCATTTACTGTCGTAAGTGGCATTGCCTTTTTCGTCATTTCAAAAAGCTGATTTCCCATTCTCGCACCCAAAACTGCAAGATGTGGTTCCTGTGTATGTTTCTTTGGCTGAAAAGCCTCCATAAATTTCTTTCTGTCAAAAGAAGTTCCCTTATACTCTCCATACGCATCAGCCAGTTCTTTCAGCTGTGCTGCAATCCTCTCTCTGCTACAGGAAATATCACAGTGAAGCATATCAACCATATAAAGGAATTCCATCTTTCCACTTTCTTCAAGTATATCATAGACACTTCGAATTGTATCGCAACAGTTTACAAGTACAAGTTCTTTTACCTTCCCATCAAGAACCGCCTCAAGAACTGCCTTTCCAAATCCGCATATATTTGGATGTACAATCTGTTCTGCGAGGTCAAATCCCTGTGGCATATCATTAAGGATCTCACAGTCACCGCCAAAAGCAGTAAGCAGTTCCACTGGTGTATATTTACATACATAATATGTTTTACTCATAATCATTATCTCCCAGCATCTCCAGAAATGCACCCAGCCTTGTAGACGTCTGTCCTTCGCCTCCGTGACTTCTGTCACAGCCGTCTCCATCAAGTATCAACATTGGGATTCCTGCTTCTTCAAAACGTTTTTTTGCAATTCTTGAACCTCCGAGCGTATGTTTACAGCCCCAGTGATTAAACCAGACTGCACCATCAGCACCCGCTTCCTTTGCATGCTGTATGCCAGCCTCAATACGCCTGGATATCGGACCGTTCAGAGCGTGATATACAAGCCTCATTGCCATTTCTTCATATGGATCATCAGATGTTTTTGTTATATCTGCTACCTGCGCAAGCTCGCAGCCTACAATCTGAGCTTCTTCTTTAAGCAGAAGTGCCTCTTTTACTGCGTCAGACCAGAATGGAATCGTGTGCATCCAGTAAATGTGTTTTCCTTTTTTTGCAGGGGCTTTTCTGATCTCCTGCAACAGCATTTCTGTATATTTTTCTTCTGCTTGTGTTCCAAGCAGGATATTGTTTGTCATTCCGCTGTAAAGAGGCGATACCAGATCAGACGGAATATACTTATCAGCCCTTTGATTCTGAAACATATTATAGTTTTTCAGTGTTCTCCGGCTTCTATCCAACCGCGTCCTGAGACTTTCCTCTTCGATTTTTCTGCCTGTTGTTTTTTCTATAAACAGAGCAAGATTTCTAAGCTGTTCTGCAACATATTTTATATTATCTTCATTTCTTCCTGACGGCACATCTATTGCGAACAAAGGAATATGATAAAGCTCTGCGAGTCTCTGAAAAGTCAGCAGATTTGCATCACATGCAAGATTAGTATATACAATACATCTTGGTTTTGGCAAAAGTCCACTCTCAGCTGCGCCGATGAATGTTTTATGATAGCTGCACAGTGTCTCTGACAGTCCTGAATCCTCTGCACTCTGCAAAAAGGCTCTCTCAGCCTGAGAACCGGCCAGATAGCAGGAAAAACTTTCTACATTATACGGATACAGACCAACCTCCTGCATAAGCTCACAGGGTGTAAATACGCTTACCAAAACAGACTGTTCTGCATGTTTCAGCGGCTGCAACATTACATTCATCATTAACCCAGCCATATACTGATCCGATTTATTTAATCTTCTGTCCGGAACCAGACGAAATTTCAAATTCTGTGCTTCCCAGCCTGTTTTTAAAAGCCATCTGGCTTTTTCAGATGATGTCTCACACCATCTGTCTACATATTTTCCGAATGTCTTAACAATTTCCACTTTGGTCTTACCGCCTTTCGATGTCTTTCAACACAGTATATAGCAATTCGAAGATTATGACAAGCTTAAAACTTGCATATAATTTCCTGTGAAAATCCGTCTTTTTTAGGAACAAAGCGGACAAGTCCGCTTCAAACTCCTCTGAATCTCTCATTCTTTGAGGGACTTATTACGCTTTGCGCGCCAAATGCATTCTGCTTACATAAAAAAGCTCCAAACCCTTGATTTTAGAGGGTTTGAAGCTCCTTAAGCCGTGCCGCAGACCGGAATCGAACCGGTACGGGTATCACTACCCACGGGATTTTAAGTCCCGGGCGTCTGCCAGTTCCGCCACTGCGGCAAAATATTAAAATCGAAAATGGGGCCTATAGGGCTCGAACCTATGACCCTCTGCTTGTAAGGCAGATGCTCTCCCAGCTGAGCTAAGACCCCATAAACGACCCAGATGAGACTCGAACTCACGACCTCCGCCGTGACAGGGCGGCGCTCTAACCAACTGAGCCACTGGGCCAAAATAAAAAGTGGACCTTCGGGGACTCGAACCCAGGACCGACCGGTTATGAGCCGGTTGCTCTAACCAACTGAGCTAAAGGTCCAAAAAGCCGATGATCGGACTCGAACCGATAACCTGCTGATTACAAATCAGCTGCTCTGCCAATTGAGCCACATCGGCATATAACTGCTATGGATACATTATACACCTAATGTTCTGATCAAGCCACACCTAAAATCACATTTTTTACTTTAAATGACTCCAAGGGGATTTGAACCCCTGTTACCGCCGTGAAAGGGCGGTGTCTTAACCGCTTGACCATGGAGCCAGAATAAAAAACTCCCCCTGTTGGACTCGAACCAACGACACTGCGGTTAACAGCCGCATGCTCTACCGACTGAGCTAAGGAGGATTATTATTTAGAAGATATCGCATCTTCAAAACTACATACATGTTGACATTATAGCACAATCAAATACTTAGGTCAAGCCCTCACCCTATTAGTAGCAGTCAGCTCCACATGTTACCATGCTTCCACCCCTGCCCTATCAACCTCGTCGTCTTCAAGGGGGTTTACTCCTTTCGGATGGGATATCTCATCTCGAGGGGGGCTTCACGCTTAGATGCCTTCAGCGTT
>NZ_JBQHUL010000037.1:0-32515 GCF_052065235.1 Blautia sp. HCP28S3_G10
TCAAAATCCATTCCAAATCACCTTCGGTGATGGGATTTTGCCCCGTATGTCTCGGGATTTTGCCATATTCATGGCAAAACACCTCGCGGAATATTACCTGTGAACAGTAACAGTCTTTCTACAGTGTAAAAATTTTCGGGGCGGTTTTTATTGTGAAAAACAGGGAATTCTGCTATATTTTATATAGCAATTATTATTACAGAATTTACCATACAGAAGGAGATATGCCATGAAAAAGAAATTACTGAACCAATTGCTTTCAGTGTCACTTTCAGCTGTCATGCTCGCAGGCTCTGTTTATACAGTACCTGCGGCAGATTTCACGGCAGAAGAGAGTATATCGGCAGAAAACGAAGCTAGGGGGGCATCTGAGGATTTAACAGAAGAAGCCGCCGCAGTAAGCACAGATGAAACACAGGATGAGATTACGATCGGAGAGGATTCTGATGACTTCTCAGACAGTACATCTGACGGTGACTCGGAAGAAGTGACTGTGGAGGATGAAGAAATCTCAGGCGATACTGAGGCTGAAATCTCTCTGGAGGAAGGCTCCGAATTCCAGGATGACAATGTCACAGAGGAAGAGACTCCGGCGACAGGTGCTACTCTGCACGAAGGAAAATGTGGTGACAATGTGACCTGGAGAATCGCAGATGATCATGTTCTCTATATTGAGGGATATGGTGATATGGATAACTGGAATGGTGGCATATTGCCCAATCCCTGGTATGTATACAACCGTGATTTCAATCAGGCTCACATATCCGAGGGTGTTACCAGTATCGGTGACCGTGCTTTCTGGGGTACAAATATTTCGTATGTAAACATTCCTTCATCTATAACAAGAATAGGAAAGAATGCTTTTACAAGCGTTACATTTGAGGGATTTACTCAGATTAAATTAAGTTCCAAGATAACAGAAATCGGTGAGTATGCATTTGCAGGTTCCGGGATTTCAAGCCTGAATCTTAGTGACCTGAATCTTACAGAAATACCAAAAGGTCTGGTTAAAAACTGCCAAAACCTGTCGTATTTCTATTTTCCATCAAATGCAACGAAAATCGGTGAGTATGCATTTGCAGAATGTCCAAAACTCAGCGGCATGAATATTCCGAACGGAATCACTTCCATCGGAGGCGCTGCCTTTATGGACTGTACCGGATTGACCAATGTTTATATTCCGGCATCAGTTACAGATACAGGATATATCTGGGAGAAGGACGGATTATTCGGAGAAAATATCTATGGTATTTTTACCGGCTGTACCGGCCTGAAGACTGCCGGTAATGGAAGTTCCTATAACATCAATTTGGGCTGGGGAAGTGGTTCCATTCTTCCAACCTACATATTTACGTGCGCGGATAAGCTGGAATCCGTAGCCCTGCCGACAGGAATGACTGGCGTACAGAAACAGAAAAATCCAAGGGAATATGGAGCTTTTAGGTGTTGTGTGAAACTTACAAGTGTAACGATTCCGGACAGCTTTACAGATTTCGGATACGGACTTTTTTATGGATGCGAAACTCTTCCGGAGATACGGATTCCTTCCGGAGTGAAAGAACTGAACGGAACATTTATAGGCTGTACATCTCTGGCAAAAGTGGTGATCCCTGACGGAGTGACTCATCTCGGCTCAACTTTTGCAAACTGTTCCTCCTTGAAAAGTGTAAACATTCCGGATACAGTGGTTGCACTCAGCGGAGAAAATTATCATTTCTGGGGGACTCTTGGAGCATTTGAGAACTGTTCAGAATTAACGAAACTGACTGTTCCGAAAAGTGTGGCAGAAATGTCAGGACAGGATTTTATGGGTACAGCCATGGATTCCGTCGGCCCGATCGGAAGTGGTATGGCACTTCAGTATGGCTGGACGGAAAAAATTCCCGATGGTGCTTTTGCAGGAATGATCGTTCAGGAGGTAAGGTTCCCGGATACGATCACAGAAATTGGAGATGAAGCATTCAGGCAGTGCAGAAAACTGAAACGTATTGCCCTGCCGGAGGGTCTCACTGAAATATCGAAGCAGCTATTCGAGGAGTGCGACAGCCTGACCACTGTTAAGCTTCCTGAAAAAATTACAGGAATCAATTACCGGGCATTTGCAGACTGCCCTTCACTGAAAAACATCCGTTTCAAAGGGGATGCATTTACGTACTGCTATGAGAATGCATTTTTGAATGATGAACTTACAGCCTGGTATCCGGGTGACAATACGACCTGGAAAAGAAACAAAAGAAAGAATTACGGTGGTAAGATCACCTGGAAAAAATACAAAGACGGCAAACCTGTAGATGATGTAACGACTCGTAACGTTACCATAAACGGAAGTGGTAAAGCAACTGTCCGTTTCTTCCTGACTGACAAAGACGGTAATGCAGTTCCGGAAACTCATTTCGAATATGAGAGACGTTCAGATGCACAGAATGATAAGGTATATCAGTATACACAGTGGGAAATCATGTCTGAGATGGATGGTGGATATGCTTTCGAGACACCGGTATATACACCAACAAATAAAAACGAAACATATAATGATACAGTTACTTATACGGTTCACTGGACAGATGACGCTGGTGAAAAATATTCGAAGGAATTTACAGTAAATGTTGCTGTGAAACCAATGAGTTATACAGAAACCTGGTCAACAGGTCTGGGTGTAGAGGCAAGCCTCGGAGACAAAGAGGCCAGCTGGTTTTCCTACGGTCACAGTTCAGAGAGCAAAATTTCTCTGAAACATAATCCGAACGGAACGGAAGACCTTACACTTTCCCTGACTTTATCTGATGCACAGAAAGCAAAACTGAAAATGCTGGATGGAAAATGGGGTTCCACAGATCTTGACACTGTAAATGTTTTCAAAACCACAGGTTCTGCCAAGGCTACTGAATATTCCACATATTCAACGACCATTAATAATTTCAAAACTACGAATAAAAATCATCAGGAACTGGTGGTAACTTATCTGGAACTGATCATGCTGTTTAAGGCAGATGTCACAGGACTTGTAAAAAACACAGATGCTTTCCTGTCTTCTGTTATCGGGAAGTCACTTGTCTCAGGAAATCTTCTGAGCAACTTTGAGGTATCAGAAGACGGAATCAAAGTAGGACTTTCCGGAAGCAGTACAATCCTGACCCTGACAGATAAGCTGACAGGAACTCTGGTCGGTGATATGAAATTTGGAAATCTCAGCACAGATACCACATACTCCGCATCACAGAAAGTGGATTCCAATACCGGACAGACCGTACGTTCTGCAGGAGTAAAGGCAACTGCACAGTATGCCCTGATTTCCAATCAGCTACTATCACTGATCGGTGATGCAGGCGGACTTATCGGAGGCAGCCTGGTGAATTCTACTTCACTTTCTCTGGACAGCGATGATAAAGTTACACTCAGTGAAACAAGATATAACAGTGGAATTAAAGAGCAGGTGGGATACGATGATACGATCTCATCTTTATCCCGTACATTTTCGGCGGCAGATCAGCTTTTAACTGCGGATAATTCCTGGTACTCAACTCTGAAGACAAAACTTATGCCAATCTCTTCCGGAGAACTTGCGAAGGTTCAGGAAGCAATGCTGGCATCAGAACTTGAGTATACATATTCACGCAGTGATAATCTGACAAATACCTACAGCTTTTCACCGTCGATCAAGATTTTTGGTAAAGGTGGAGAAACAGCAGGAAAGGATCCGTTACTGAACCTTGGATTTTCTCTCAGCTATTCACATGGCTGGGGGACAGAGACCTCCAACGGAACAGTAAAATCCGAGACTGTTCTTACACAGTCAGATTCCATGGAAACGATCAGGGATGCACAGAACGATGTAGACAGCCATAAATTAAATGATATTCTTCTGGCAGGTGCAAAAGGAATTCCGACACAGGTCGGTGATCTGATAAGCAATGCAACAGACATAGTTGGCAAAGTGATATCCAACGGCTCAGCGGTTATCAAATCAGAATTATCAAAATTCAACAAAAACTGGCATGTAAATCTTGTATGCAGAGCAAAAACATCAACAACAGATCTGGCAGGAAGCTTTGAAGTATTTACAGTTGCTGATGAGGAAGCAGCAGTCCAGGCCGGCGCAGGTAATGAAGATGCCGGAAAAACAGCCAGCACAGTAGGAGATGCCTGCATTGTACAGGTGGTAGATGCAAATGGAAAAGAAGTATCTGACATTTCAGAAGCAGCCCTTAAAATTACCCTTAAATATACAGATGCAGAACTGGAAGAAGCAGAAGCTTCTGCTGCTGATGCTTCAGATCTTGCCGTTTACAGGCTGGATGAGGAAAGCGGTGCTTATATTTACGTAGCTGACAGTGTGGTTGATGAAGAAAATCATCAGGTAACAGCAACAGCTGCAAAAAATGGTGAATATGTACTGATCCTTGACGGCGCTGCACCGTCTGTTACGGACATTAATGTATTTGGCAGAACATCAGAGAATCCTGTGATCACAGCAAACATCATGGATGCCAGCGGTGTTTCTTCTGTTATCATGAGTGTTGACGGAAAAGAACTTGTATCAGCAGATAAATTTGCAAAATATTATAAAAAATCCAGTGGCGAGTTTTCCTATAAAATGGATTCTGCACTCAGTAAAGGTGAACATACAGTAAGCTTTACTGCAGTGGATGGAAAAGGTAAAACAACGGACAGTGTGGATTATACATTTACAGTGGGAGATGCACCGAAGTTCAAAGAAATTTCCGTACCGCCGTATACTGTGACAGGGGACAGCTTTACGGTTAAGGCAACAGTTCCGACAGATACAGATGAGAAATACGTTGTAAGCGCAAAAATATGGACTGACAGAGCAAATTATGCCTTCAATATGACGGAAAAAGAAGAAGGCAGCTGGGAAGGTACATTCACTGCGCAGGATACCAATCTGTGGTATTATGTACAGCTGACAGTCAGCAATGGTAACGGTGACGAAACACAGAGTGAAAAATATACCTGTAAATTTACGGAAGCGGACGAAAATGTATGGTATGTTTTAGGAGATGTGAAATACAGGTTTATGCCCGCTACAGGTGAGATAAGCAACCTTGATACAAAGAGAGAAGACCTTACGATTCCTGAAGAGATTGTGGGATGGCCTGTAAAAAAATTAACCTGCAATTTATATGAGCTGAAATCGGTAACGATTCCGGAATGTGTGGAAGAAATCGACTGCAGCTGTGCGTCAGATCTTGTTGTTTCCGGTTATACAAACACCCAGGCAGAATTCTGGGCAAAGAAAGAAGGACTGAAATTTAAGTCTCTTGGAACCGGAAACTCGGGTTATCACGGAACATTCAGCTATGTTTCATGGAATTATAAAGACGGTCTTCTGACACTTTCCGGTGAAGGAAGCATGTACGATGAATGGGGCGCAGATGATTATCCATGGTATGTCTTAAGAAATGACATTGTGAAAGTCGTGATCGAAGAAGGCGTCACAAATGTCGGATATTGTGCGTTCAGTGATGATTATAAAAAACTGAAGGAAGCTGAGATTGCGAAGAGTGTTACCGACATTGGCAACTGTAATTTCAAAACCTGTGATACGATTTACGGATATTACGGAAGTGAAGCTGAGAGTTATGCTAATAAAAATGATATCACATTTAAGGCACTCGAAGCACTGAACGGTAAATTCGGAGACAATGATGAGTTTACCTGGAAATATGAAAACGACACCCTTACAATTTCCGGTACAGGTAAACTTCCTGATTACACGAAAGGTGACAGCACCAGACCATGGTGCGGACCACTGTATCCTTACAGGGTTGAAAAGGTTATTATCAAAGAGGGAATTACCGGACTTGGAGCGTATACCTTTGAAGAATATTCTTATTTGAATAATGTTTCTCTTCCGGATACGCTTGAGACAATTGGGGATTATGCATTTATCGCCTGCAGAAGCCTGACAAGCTGCCTGATTCCAGACAGAGTCACTTCCATAGGTGAAAAAGCTCTGGGATTCTATTACGGTTATGACAGCAACAGAACTCCGGAAGCAAACTCTTCATTTGTTGTGAGGGGCGAGTCAGAAACTGCAAAGAAGTATGCAGAGGATAACGGTCTGGTATCAATGAAACCGGATGAAAAACTGAATCTGTCAGACTGCACGATTCTGGTGTGGGATGCAGAATATCAGGGTGGAAAAGAAGTAATCCCATCTATTGATGCGTATAATGCACAGCATACAGCCTACATTCATGAAGGTGTAGATTATGAAGTTCGTTTTGAAAATAACAGAAACATCGGAACCGCAACGGCAATCTTTACAGGTATCGGATTATATACCGGTACTGAAGAAAGAGATTTTGATATCTACGCACCGGACAATGGCGACGATGATGACAACAACAATGGCAACAACGGAAATAATAATGGAAATAATGGAAACAATAACGGTGGATTTAAACATGAACACGTATATGGCGGCTGGAAACTGACAAAAGCATCAACTGTTTTTGAACGTGGTATCATGACAAGAACCTGCAGAATCTGTGGTTCCAAGGACAGCACATATATTGACAAAGCTGATCCGACAGGAAGTCTGAACATGTCTTCCATTCCGCTGAAAGTAAAACAGTCTACAACTGTTGTGAAGGCAAGAGGACTGGCTGCAGGAGATTATGTAAAATCCTACAGTACTTCCAACCCGAAGATCGCCACAGTAAATGCAAAGGGAAAGATCAAAGCAAAGAAAAAAGGTAACACAAACCTGATCGTGAAGCTTGCAAGTGGTAAGACCCTTAAGGCGAAGATCAAAGTTCAAAAGGGAGCTGTCAAGACCAAAAAGATTTCCGTAAACAAGAAGAAAATTACCCTGAAACGTAAGAAGAGTTTCCAGCTGAGGACTACAGTAACACCGCTTACGTCACGTCAGAAAGTAACTTATTCTTCATCAAACAAGAAAGTAGTTACAGTATCCAAAACAGGTAAACTGGTTGCCAAAAAAGCCGGAAAAGCAAAGATTACGATCAAATCCGGATCAAAGAAAGTAACCGTCACTGTAACAGTAAAAAAATAACAGAAACTGTTAACTACGAAAACTGAATAAAAATTTATTAACTGCCCTGGCTGATTTTAGCCAGGGCAGTTGAATTATGTCGAAAAAAATCGTATAATAAAACACATCGAAAGCAAACAATAAGGGAGGTATTCCCATGGGAAAAACAATCACCATGTGCTTTACCAATAACAAAGGCGGAAGCGGCAAATCCACCACCTGTTCCAACCTGGGAGCAGCCATGGCGAGAGCCGGCAAAAAGGTTCTTCTTATAGACGGTGACATGCAGCTGAACCTATCACTTTCTTTCTTCCCGGAAGACTGGGTGCTGGAGCAGGCAGCAGGAGAAAAAAACCTGTATCGTGCGATTGGTAAGCAGGAGGATCTGACGGACTATATTGTACATACACCATATGAAAATCTGGATCTGATTCCTTCTTCAACATTAATGAGTTCAATAGAATATGAGCTTTTTACCAAATGGCAGAGAGAATTTATCCTTCGCAGATGTCTGCAGAATATCAAAGATTCTGAAGTGTATGATTATATTCTTATTGATGCACCGCCGACACTTGGAGGCTGGGTCATGAATATTCTCTGTGCTTCAGACAAAGTGATCATTCCTGTTGAGGCGAGCCCGTGGGGAATGTTTGGCCTTGCAAATATGTTTGATTTTCTTAATGAGGTGAAGCAGATCTCACCGGATCTGTCTGTTGCCGGAATCGTGGTAACGAAAGTTGACACCCGTAAGAATTATTTCAAACAGACAATGGAAACACTACATGAGCTGGATGGAATCAGTGTGTTCGACTCTGTGATCCGTGTGGACAGTTCTGTGGAATGGGCGCAGGACAACAGTGCACCGGTCGTGGAATACAAGAAATCCAGCAGAAGCGCAAAAGAATATACAGAATTGGCAGAGGAGGTAATGAAACGTGTCAGTAGGTAAAGAAAGTCTCAAAAGAGCAGCAAATGCTGCAGAAGCAAAACCGGAAACAGCAGCAGAAGTGAAAGCTCCGGAAATAACGGTTGAACCGGCAGCAGAAAAGAAGGAAGCTCCGGCAAAAAAGGCTCCTGCAAAGAAAACAACAAGAGCAAAATCAACAGCTAAAACAGCTGCAAAGACAACAGCTAAAAAAGCGACAGCAGCAAAACCAAAAACAACCAGAAAAGCACCTGCAAAGAAAGTTGAAGAAACTTCAAACGGAACAGTCCAGATTAAAGATGAACTTCCGGTATATCTGCTTTGAGTGTTGCAAAAAGTGAATAATAAAATGGGAGATATGATTTTACATGAAGTCATACCTCCCATTTTTTACATAATACTCTGATAGTATTTACTGATAATGGTGGATTTTATTCTGTTACTGTTTCAGAAACAGATTCATTTTCTCTGAAAATATGTCTGAAAATAAAGCGAACGATCGGTCCTGCATAAATCAGCTGCCAGAAGCATGCCATCGGAAAATTGAATGCAGTTGTCTGAAGCCATACAGCTACAAACTGATTTCCGGCATTCTTGAAGAGAATAGTTGCAGCCAGACTCATAAGTGGGCACATAAATGCAACAGAGGCAACAGAGATAGCCAGAATTTTGCTGAACGGGTGGCTGTTTCTCAGATCTACCATACGTGCAGCACAGGCAAAAGCAAGCTTGGAAACGATAAAGAAATCAAGAACAAAAGCAATTGGTCCCATGATTACCAGTTCATGGAAAGCGGCAAGAAATACGTCATTGGTCAATGCTCCTGTATTGAGAGCAATATTATAGCAGATCATTGCATAGACCATAAAAAATACCATGATAATAGTGAAAATTACTTCCTGAAATTTGTTTTTGGGCATAAAAAATCCTCCTCTGATAATGATAAGTTAAAGAGCATGTGTTGTTCGTTAATCATTCGGGGAGAATGTGCGTTTCCAATTAGACCATATTCAAAATTGCGTGGATTATGTTATCACAGAAAAAAAAGAAAGTCAAGGCAGAATTTATTATAATAAATTGGTTGAATTTATTATGGAAATTGATACTTTTCTGTTGAATTAGTTGTCATTAACATGGTATTCTTATGGCAGCGAAACATAGGAGGCTTTATACATATTATGTCTGTATTTTCTGACATTCTCAGTAACTATATAACCCAGAAACAAACAAAAGTTCTGTCACTTGCCAGATATTGTGAACTGGACCGTTCCACCATGTATAAATTGATGAATGGAAAACGAAATCCGCCGTCCAGAGAAATTCTGGAAAAAATGGCTCATTTCATGCATCTTACACCTGTGGAATTTCAGCACCTGGAGGAAGCCTGGAATATTTCAAGGACAGGTGCTTCTTTATATTATAAAAGAAAAAGTGTTGAGAATTTTATTACACATTTTCCAAGTCAGCCAGTCGGTAATGCTGACCTTCAGTTTTTTACACTTTATGAACAGTCGGTCAGTCAGGATTTCGGCTGTACAGTTCTTTCGTCTCAGCAGCACATTAACTATCAGCTCCATCAGATGCTTTTGAAAGAATGTGGTTCTGAATCAGGAAAGATAGCATTGTTTTTGCAATCAGACTATGATTTCCTTTTTAAACTTCTGGCTGCACTTCCTGCATCTGCTCATCTCCAGATAGATCATATTCTTTGTCTGACAAACAAAGATGAATTTACAAAAGAGCATGAACTTGTCAATCTGAAATATCTGTATACGATATTTCCACTGTATTTTGCAGGACTAAATTATAAGACATGGTATTTTTATGATAAAATTCACTCACACTATCATAATTTTAATCTTTTTCCATGCATGATACTGACTTCTGAAGCTGCAATTACCTGCACAGCTGATTATCAGTCAGGGCTTCTATATAACAGTCCGGAGATTCTGGATATGTTGTGGCAGATGTTTTATAATTATCAGAATCAGTGTCAGCCTCTTTTCAGAACGACAGTTTTTACACCTGAAAATTATATTGAAGTATTCCAAAGCATGTTTTATTCTGAATTTGAGACTTCATCACTTATTGGAATCCAGCCGGAGGCATGTATTACCCCATTCCTTTCGGGGCAAATGCTGCGGGATATTTTTAACAGGGAGATTCCGGAGGCAGCGCAGATTCTCTCGGAGGCGGAACAGGCTTTCAGGAAAAACATGAATAAACTGTCATCGCATCTGTTTTTCATATATTTTACTGCTGAGGGTATGATGCAGTTTGCAAAAACTGGTCGTACTGAAGAAATCCCTGATATTTTTTACCGGACGCTGACAAAAAACGAGCGTATTGTAATACTTGAGGGAATACTTAACTGTTGCCAAAATGGTACTTATCGTATTCTTCAGAAACCATTAAATTCGCTTCCGCGAAATTTGCATCTGTGTATCTGCGGGAATACAGGAACCATGATCTTTCGCTGTAATAATGGTCAGAGTGTTGTTCTTACAGTTAACGAGTACAGTCTTATCAATACGTTTCAGGATTATCTGGAAAACATGGAAGATTCTTCTTTTTATACACCTAAAGATGCAGGCGCATTTATTCGTCAGCTGATTGATTCATTGAAAGAGTGATTTGACAAAAAATCCCATTCAGATTACCTCACGATAATATCTGAATGGGATTTTTGCTTCTTTTTCATTTTATTACACGCCGATACTATGTTTTAATTATACAGAGCAGTTTGTCTGGCAACAATATGTGGCAGTATTTGTGGACAGACTTTTCGTGAATTTTCCACAAAATGGAATTCCGATTCGTGTGATTTTTTTACATACTTTTACGCAGAACATCAATTTTATTTATGGTTTATTGACAAAGAAAGTAGAAATAACTAATATAAACGTATATTTGGGACATTGGGGGCAGAATATGTCAGAATTGATATCGGTAATGATTGTAGACGATGAAAAAATGATACTGGAAGATCTGAGTACTATGATTGACTGGGAGGCAGCCGGATATCAGATAATTGCAACAGCTTTTAACGGAAAGCAGGCGCTCAGAAAATACAGGGAACTTCATCCACAGGTGATTTTTACAGATATACGAATGCCATTTATGGATGGTATTGAAATGATATCTGAAATACGTAAGACAGATGAAAAAGTCAGTATAATTCTTCTGACTGCATATGAGGATTTCAGTTATGCAAAAGCGGCGATAAGCCTTGGAATAACTGAATATATAATAAAAAGTGAAATAACTGCAAATTCACTTTCAGATCTTTTGCTCCGGTTAAAAAACAGCATTATAAAAGCAGGAAAAAGAGAACGCTATATAACCGACAGAATGCTGGAACAGTTTTTCCTGTCAGAGGAAATGACTGAGAATACTGATATTGAAGAAATTCTTAACAGGCCGGAATATATTATTATGGCAGAGCAGGATCTTCCTGTAAGTTTAAGTGGAGAAAATGTACCTGAAGAAATTATCATTCACCGAGCAAAGTTTGTTGAAATACTGACAGATGAAAAGGCGGACGGCTGGGAACTGGAAGTCATAACCGCAATTCCGGGACGAAAAATGGTAATTGCATTGAATCCTGATGAGAAGAACTATTCAGACAGAGAAAATAAACTGCTGAAAACAGCACATGAATTTCAGAGCAGGTTACAGAAAAGAACAGGATTCGGATTCACGCTTTATATTGTCAGGGGAAAAATCAGCCTTTATGAGTTTAAAAGATTCTATGATGAAAATAAAAGAATTTTTCTGAAGAAATATCTGGAGGGAACAGGAAAAATACACATACTTGACTGCTCTCAGGTACAGGAACTGGAAAAAGAAAGAAATGCAGCCGGAACGACAAACGGAATTTCTATGGAAGAAGTGCTGAAAGAAACAGATTCTCAGACAAGGACCAGGATGCTGAAAGAGATTCTTGATATAGCCGGAAATGATGGAGCTGAGCAGTTTATAAGTGCAGCACAATCCGGATATATGGCTTTAAAACATGCTTATCAAAAAGTACACAATGGAAAAGAAAAGGAGTTTCCGCGGATAACTACATGTTGGAAAAACTGGCTTGATGCAGAAAAGATAACTTTGTGGCTGAAGGAACAGATGGAAGTTTATCATGAGTATATCTCACGGGAAGTCAAAGGTTATTCCAGAATAGTAGCTGATGCAGTGGAGTATATTTATCGCTCTTTCAGGAATCCGGATCTCTCGCTTAATGATGTAGCGGCATATGTACATCTGAGCCCGGGATATCTGAGTAGTGAATTCAAAAAAGAAACAGGAGTAACACTGAAAAGTTACCTTACGGATGTAAGGATAGATGCTGCAAAAAAAATGATGGACGAGGGAAAATATAAAATATATGAAATCTGTTCAGCAGTAGGTTATAATTCGAGCCAGTACTTCAGTCAGGCTTTTTATAAGAAAACAGGAATGTTTCCGACAGAGTATTCTAGACAGGGAGGAAGAAAAAACGAAAACTAAATATAAAACATCTTTCAGGAAACGTCTGATGGTCAGTATCCTTACAGGAGGACTTGTCGCTTTTATTGTGGCAACAGGTATTTCATTTGGTTTTTTTTATCCTACATTTAAAGAGCGAGAAGTGAAAATATCTGAGAATACAACGGCTTCCCTGTTGCAGCATATGGAAAATACGCTGTCCCTGGTAGAAAATTATATGGAAAATGTCGCTGCTACAGTAGAACAGAATAATGACATTCAAAACTATTTAAAAAACCCGGATGCAAAAAACAGTACCGGTGCGTCTGTAAGACTTAATAACCTTACAAGTTATATGGGAATGATCAGAGGAATTGCAATTGCAGGTCAGAATGCGCCAACAATTGATTCTATGACTAATATTGGGGCAGAAGATTATGAGATAATAGAGTCGGATGAGTTTCAGAAGATGATGGAGACTGGATTCAGCCGTTCTTATTCTTCCGTTTATCAGACAAAAATAGGTTCAAAGTCTTATTTTACAGTTGCATATGCCAGAAATTATTATCTGAATAATCAATGGTGCAGTATTGTTATGTTTGTAAATCTGAATAATACACTGAAAGACATGAGAGGACTTGCCGGAAGTAGTCTGGATGCCTGGTATCTGAAGGACAGCAAGGGGAAAATTTTCTATGAGTATGGGTCTGATGATAATATTGCAGATATCAAAAATCTGACGGTGGAAATTGATAAAGAAAAAAGAAATGAAATGACAGGAGATATTATATTTTATGATAAATCAGCTACGTGCGGTTATGAGATTGCGTCTGTAATAAAAAAAGAAACCATATGGCTCGCAATTTTTCCGTACATTGGAGGGCTGTTTATCAACCTGATGCTATTTCTTGTGCTTGTTTTGTTCATGAATTACAGAAATGTAAATAACCTGATAAATCCGGTTATGATTCTGTCACAGCGTATGCTTATGGCTGCGAGGGGAAACCTGGACTGCAAAGTAGTGTCTGACAGACAGGATGAGATTGGACTGCTTGAATCTTCTTTTAACAAAATGATTGATGATCTGAAACACAGTATAGAAGTAATTGGAGAGAAAGAGGCAAAGGAACAGCAGATCCGTTTCAGCCTGCTGGTCAGTCAGATTGACCCACATTTTATTTATAATACAATTAACAGCATCAATTATCTTGCCAGAAAGAAAAGATGCGAAGACATTGTCACAGTCAATTCAGCACTTATAGCAATACTGAAGGACAGACTCAGGGTGAATGACATACAGATTACAGATACTGTAGCAAATGAAATGAGAATCGTAAACCAGTATATTGTGATAGAAAAATTTATGTATGATGGGAAGCTTGATGTGGAATGGAAGATTCCTTCAGAATTTATGGAGGAGCAGATTCCTAAAAACATGATTCAGCCTTTGGTTGAAAATTCTCTGTTTCATGGCCTGATCGATGAGGAAAGTGGAGAATTCTGTGGAAAAATTATAATCAGTGTATATAAAAATGAAAAAGACAATCTTGTTTTGTCTGTAGAAGATGATGGAGGCGGAATGGAAACAGAGAAACTGGCTGAGGTTAAGAGTATGAGGTTTAACCCTGAGGACAGAGGGAAGAAAATCGGACTGTCAAATATCCGGGGACGACTTTATTATCTTTATGGAAATACGGACTGTATGCAGATTGAAAGTGAGATGGGCAAAGGCACAAAGATAACAATAGAGTTTGGAGAAAACTAAGTGAATGCTGTTGTACATGACGGATTTATATGTGTACAACAGCATTCTTTTGTGTAATAACATAATAATGATGAAAAAAATAATATAAAAATAGAAAAAAGACGGAAAATCTAACAAAATATGAAAAAAATCATCTTTATTGCACAAAAGAACCGGCCTATAATAAATCCAGAAATTAAGGGAACACAAAGAAATGCAAAGATGTGCGGGGTGAAAGAATGGCTGAGCAGGATAAATATTTGTTCCGGGCAGAAAAAATAAGCAAATCATTTGGAACAGTACATGCACTGAAAGAGTTTGATATTTCCATAAAGGCCGGAGAAATAAGAGGTCTGGTTGGAGAAAACGGATCAGGAAAATCAACTTTTTCATCAATTGTAGCCGGAATGCAGAAATATGACAGTGGAACAATGTATCTGGACGGAAAACCATATGAACCAGGGGGAACAGTAGATGCGGTGAACCATGGAGTCAGTATGGTAGTTCAGGAACAGGGAACAATTTCAAAGATTTCTGTCGCAGCAAATATCTTTTTTGGAAAAGAAAATAAATTTGCAAAAGGCGGAGTACTGAATGTTAAGGAGATGAATAAGGAAGCTGCCAGGGCACTTCAGAGTATCTATGTAGACAATATAAAACCAGATGAAATGATAGACCAGCTGTCGTTTGAAGACCGTAAACTGGTTGAGCTGGCGAGAGCGTTGTATACTTCTCCGAAAATCTGGATCATTGATGAAACAACTACAGCATTATCTGTTTCAGGACGTGAGCTTTTGTATAAGCTGATGAAAGAAAAAAGAGACGAAGGAAAGGCAATCCTGTTTATTTCTCATGATATTGATGAGATTATGGATAAATGTGATTCACTGACTGTATTGCGTGACGGATTGTTTGTAGCAAATCTGCAGAAAGAAGAATTTGATGCGGACAAAATCAGACAGCTTCTGATTGGCCGTGAACTCTCGGGCCATTATTACAGAGAAGATGGGGGAGTGCCGGTCAGTGATGAGGTTGTTCTTGAGAGCCAGAATGTTACAGCAGGTTCCCTGGAAAATTTTACGATTCAGCTGCATAAAGGTGAAATCCTTGGAGTTGGCGGCCTGAGCGACTGTGGTATGCATGATGTAGGAAAAGCATTGTTTGGGCTTCTGAAGCCTGAAGCAGGTGTGGTACTGAAAAATCATAAAGAACGCGTGAAAAATGCCTCCTGGGCAGTAAAACATGGAATTGGCTATGTTTCAAAGAACAGAGATCAGGAATCGTTGATGTTGATCAGCAGTATAGCAGATAATATCTGCCTTCCATCTCTGAAAGACATTACACCGGTTGGTCCAATATCAGATAAGAAGCAGAAACAGCTTGCAGAAAAATGGTCAAAGAGGATGGAAGTAAAAGCAGATTCCATCAAAGTTTTCTGTAATACGCTGAGCGGTGGAAACAAGCAGAAAGTTGTACTGGCAAAATGGCTGGGAAAAGGCTCAGACATAATGATTCTTGACTGTCCTACCAGAGGAATTGATGTTGGTACAAAAGCTGCAATTTATCAGCTGATCATGCAGATGAAAGAAGAAGGAAAATCTATTCTGTTGATTTCAGAGGAACTGCAGGAACTGATCGGAATGTCTGACAGGATTATTCTTCTTAAAGACGGAGCCGTTTCAGGAGAATTTCATCGAAGCGATGGTCTGACTGAAGCGAAGCTGATACAGAAAATGATTTAAGGGGTGAGCAGGATGGAAAACAGCAAAGTATCAGAGACTCCAAAGAGAAATATAAAAGAACTGCTGATAAATAATTTTGCATTTCTTGGTTTGGTACTTGTTCTTGTATTATTTGAGATACTGACAGGTGGAAAACTTCTGGGACAGCGAAATCTGATGAATATTTTTAACAATTTCTTCAGCATTGCATTATGTTCCATGATGTATACATTTGTTATGGCTCTTGGCGAACTGGATCTTTCAGTTGGAGCTATTGTAGGTTTCTCCTCGGCAATGGGGGCTTTTTCAGCAACGATCAGTCCGGCACTGATTTTGCCGGTTGCATTGATCACAGGACTTGGAATTGGCTTCATAAGTGGATTTGCAACGGCTTATCTGAGGGTTGAATCTTTTATTGGAACACTGGCAGTTTCATTTATTTTCCGTGGACTGACAACATATTATCTGAATGGTTCAGTAGGAATCCCGATTTCAATGCGAGTGTTTGATGAAGACTGGGTAAAAATTCTTACAATGGTAATTGTTCTGATAATTTCAGGAGTGCTTTTTCAGAAATGTGCATTCGGAAAAAACTGTCGTGCTGTTGGAGCTTCCAGAGAAGCGGCAAGACAGTCCGGTGTGAATGTTGAAAGAACGAGGATGATATCATTTATGTTAGTTGGGCTTATATGTGGCCTGATTGGATTTTTCACTCTTGTAAGAGCCTGTACAGCTTCTTCAAAAACAGGAAATGCATTTGAGTTTGATGTTCTTCTTGCAGTTCTGTTTGGTGGAATGCCTCTTTCCGGTGGCTGGAATGTCAAGTTTCGCGCAGCAATTATCGGAAGTGTGGCAATGGCATTATTAAAGAGCGGAATGTCACTTGTTGGAATTGATGGTCTGACGCAGCAGGTTGTTCAGGGAATTATTCTTATTATAGTAGTAGCTATTTCCTTTGACCGCAGAAGCGCAGCTGTAATTAAATAAAGTGTAATTATGAGCAGAAATGCTCACAAAAAAGAAACTATATAATTTTAAGGAGGAAAGAAATATGAAATTAAGAAGACTTGTAGCAATCGGGATGACAGTAGCTCTGTCTGCAACAATGTTCTCAGGGGTAAGTGTGTATGCTGATAATTCAGATCCGGAACCGTTCAAAATTGGATTTCCATGGGATACCGCAAATACAGACCCGACCTGGATCTCTATTTACAACAACGTAAAAGCTGCTGTGGAATCTGCCGGTGGTGAACTGGTAAATGTAGTAACTGACAATTCAGCAGATGGACTGATCGATAACATCAGCGAACTTATCAGCCGTGATGTTGATGGTATCCTGTTTATGCCGGCTTCCGATTCCATGCTTCCGGCAGTTGATGCAATGTGTGCAGATGCAGGTGTTTACTGGGGAACAATGTTCCGTACGATCAGTGATGATGATATCCGTGAGGCAATGTATGATTCAGAATGGTATGCAGGTGGATGCAATGAAGATGATGAAACCTGTTCTTCCAATATTGTAAAATCAATGGCAGATATGGGCGTTACAGATTTAGGTGTCATCAATATTGCAAAAGGTGATACTTCCTCAGATCTCCGTGACAAAGGTGCTGCTGAAGGTGCAGAAGAAGCAGGAGTTAATATTTTAAATACAACTTATGATATTTCTGTAACAACAGATATGACGAAAACTATTGAAAGTTATATCGCAGCATATCCGGAAATGAATGGTATTCTTGTGCTTGGAACATATTGTGGTGGCGCAATTCCGACAATTGAAAAAGCACTCGCAGATCATGACAAAGCAGGTGATATCAAAGTCGGCAGAATTGATTTTGAAACAACACTTGGTGATTATCTGAAAGAGGGAACATTCAACGTATCTTACGGTGGACAGCAGCAGATCGACCCGCTTGTATCAGCAGTTATTCTTGTAAACAAAGTAATTGGTACCCCTATCGTTGAAGACGGACCTACCAACATTATCACACCATATCTTGAACTTACAACAGCAGAAGAGGCCGATCAGTTCAATGAATACTTCCTTGGTGATGATGCCGTTTACACAGCTGATGAAATCAAAGATAAAATGATCAAATTCTACAATCCTGATATTGATATGGACTATATGAATGATCTTATCTCTACATTCTCAATTGCTGATGTTGTTGAGCGTCACAGCAAATAAGCAGTTGCAGATATAACTGCAAAATAAGGAGATGAAACCAATATGAAACGATTTTTGATAAATACACTGAAAGTAATTATGCTGCCTGTAATCGTTTATCTGATCTTCTTGGTTATTTGCTTTGAAAGGTTCAGTAACTGGAATTGTATTTACACGATTTTTCTTCAGACAATTATACCTACTATTACCGCTTATGCTATTGCATATGGAAATATCTGCGGAATATTTGATTTTACAATTGGTTCGAGACTGGTTATCAGCGGTGTTGTTGGAGGACTTCTTGCTGCACAGTATGGTCTGGCAGGAATGATCCTGGGAGCAGTCCTGAGTGCAATTGTAGTAGGCATTATTACAGGTGTTCTTAACTGGTGGTTAAAGATTCCGTCACTTGTTCTGACAATGGGACTGACGATGGTGTTTGAAATCATTGGTTCTAAACTTGCAGGACACTACGGATTTGTGCAGATTGATAATAAGTATGCGATTTTTGGGTCTTCACCGAACATAGTTATTGTCTTTGTTTTGTCAGCAGCTCTGTTTTACTTTATCTTTAACCGTACTGTGTTCAGCTTTCATATGCGGGCAGTTGGAAGTAACGAAGTTGTAGCGAAAAATTCTGGTATCAAAACAGATCTGGTTAAATGCAAGTCAATTGTATACGGAAGTGTATTTATCGGAATCGCAGCAATTCTTACCCTTAGTCAGTCTGGTTCAGTTGGGGCGCAGACAAGTCTTGGCAGTGTAACAATTATGTTTAAACCATTGATCAGTATTCTGCTGGCACTGGTATTGCAGAGAATCTGTAATCTGACAATCGGAATATTTATTGCTCAGTTTACTTTAAACATTATTTTTATTGGCCTGATCGCAGCAGGACTTCCGGACACATTCCAGAATGTAGTACTTGGATTATTCCTCCTGATAGTAATGATCCTGTTTGAAAATTCAGGAAGAATAGAAGAACTCAGAGAAAAAAGAAAAGTCAGACAGAAAGCACTGAGTGCATCATAACTGTTTGGAAAGGAGTCAAAAAATGAAATATCCAGTTTTAACAGCAGAGGAACGCAGGCAGCGATTGGAACCTCCACGAAAAAAAATTCATGCAGTAATTGATTCAGATACTTATAATGAGGTGGATGATCAGTTCGCAATCTCATACGCAATGCTTTCACCGGAAAAAATAGAAATGGAAGCTGTTTATGCAGCACCGTTCTCATCTGACTTTTTTGCACGCCTGATGCAGACGGATGGTGTTGCAATTCCGATGACAGGAGATCTTCAGGAAGGCCTTGAACTGAGCTATCAGGAAATACTTAAGCTTATGAAACTCCTTGGAAGGGAAGATTTCAATGACAGGGTATTCCGCGGATCGGAAAGATATATGACAGTAAAAGATGAGCCAGTTGACAGTGATGCAGCCCGTGATCTGGTAAAGAGAGTTCATGAATGCGAGGATGTACTTTATGTCATAGCTATTGGCGAGATTACAAATGTTGCCTCGGCAATTCTTATGGATCCTGAAATCATAAAGAAGATGGTTGTAGTCTGGCTGTCAGGACAACCGCTGTACTGGCCGCATGCAATAGAATTTAATCTTGGCCAGGATGTTCTGGCTTCGCAGGTAATTCTGGACAGCGGAGTTCCGCTGGTTCTGGTACCGTGTATGTCAGTAGCTTCTTATCTTTCAGTTACGGGTCCGGAACTGGAATACCATATCAAGGGAAAGAGCAAAGTAGGAACTTATTTATGTGAGACAGTTACGAGCCAGATGTCTCAGGAAATGGCACAGAACTGGCTGGATCTTTTCCATCAGACATATTGTGCCGGATTGGATGATTATGGAGAAGAGGGTGCACCGACAACGGATTCTATGCTTTCACCTTCAAGGATTATCTGGGATATTTCTACAGTAGGTTACGTAGTTAATCCAAACTGGTGTCCGTCTGCATTGGTTCCAACTCCGAGACTGACACAGGATCTGAAATGGGAACAGGATGAAACCAGGCATGAAATGAGACTTGTTCGCTTTATTTATCGTGATGCACTTCTGGGAGATATGTTCAGCAAACTTCAGAAGGCTCCCAAATAATAACAAATAGAAAGAGCGGCTTGATCGTGAAAGCAGATTGAGCCGCTCTTTTACTTTTAATATGGAGGTTGAGATTATGAAAGTGTTAAATTATGGTTCTTTGAATGTGGATTATGTATATACAGTAGATCATATTATAGTTGGAGGAGAAACAGAACATTCTTCAAAGCTCGAGGTGTTCAGTGGAGGTAAAGGTCTGAATCAGTCTATTGCACTGGCAAAAGCAGGGGTTCCTGTTTATCATGCAGGTATCGTTGGAATTGATGGAGACATTTTGCTGGAAGCATGTGAAGATGCCGGAGTTAATAAAAAATATATCCGCAGGCTTCCTGTAAAGGGCGGGCATACCATGATTCAGGTGGATAAAAATGCACAGAACTGTATTATCTTATATGGTGGAACTAACCAGATGCAGACAAAGGAATTTGTAGATGAAGTGCTGGCAGATTTTGGAGAGGGTGATTATCTGATTTTGCAGAATGAAATTAATATGCTTGATTATATTATTGATAAAGCATACGAAAAAAAGATGAAGATAATTCTGAATCCATCGCCTTTTGATGAAAAACTGGATAATTGTGATCTTGGAAAAATATATCTGTTTCTGCTGAATGAGATTGAGGGGGAACAGATTACAGGATATAAAGACAAGGATCAGATTTTGAATGCCATGGCAGATAAATTTCCAAATGCTCGTTTTGTGCTTACACTGGGAAGTGATGGCGCTTTTTATTATGATGGTAAAGTAAAAATATTTCAGGATATTTTCAAAGTTAAAGCAGTTGATACTACAGCGGCAGGTGATACATTTACCGGATATTTTATTGCAGCAATGATTGAAGGCAGAAGTGTATCAGATGCTTTGAGAATGGCTGCAAAAGCATCATCTATTGCTGTGTCAAGACCGGGAGCAACTCCGTCGATTCCGACAGTTGATGAAGTGAAAAAGAGCCTAATTGATCACAGGTAATATCCCGCGAGGTGTTTTGACATGAATATGGCAAAATCCCGAGACATACGGGGCAAAATCCCATCACCGAAGGTGATTTGGAATGGATTTTGACCAAGTTGCTGTGAACGGAGTGAACAGTAACAAAAGAACTTGTAATGAAAGATTAATTTTAAGATTATCTGTTGATTTCTGACAACATGTCGTTTAAACTATAAATATAGTAACAGAAAGGTAAAAAGACATGTCGGAATTTTCGATAATGCTGGAAGAATTTATAAAGGAAAAAGATGTTCAGATTTCAGAACTTGCCAGATACTGTGGAATTGACAGAAAAAATCTTTTCAGATTGCTTCAGGGCAAAGAAAATCTGCCTGAAGAGGATATAGTACAGAAAATGTCACTGTTTATGAAACTGACGCCATTTGAACAGAATAATTTTTATGAAGCATATCAGATCAGTGTGGTGGGCAGAGAACGCTATTTTATGCGGAAACAGGTGCTGGATTTGATCCAGCATTTTCCGGAAAACTTTAAACCGACGGTGGAAGGAAGCATCAGGGAGCTGTTTCCGGAAAAAAATGAGACGCAGGGAAAAAACTGTATTCCTCTGGGGAGTCAGACTGAAGTAAACCAGTGTCTTCACCGTATATGCCTGAAAGAAGCCCAAAATGGCAGGAACAGTAAGATTTGTATGGTTATGCAGGCAGATTATGAATTTATTTTTGATCTGCTTCTGAGTCTGAAAAAATTTAACAATGAACTTGAGATTGAACATGTGACCTGCATGGATGCACCGGCAGATATAGCAGATGACATGGAATTTTATAATCTTGCGTATCTGAAAAATATATTACCACTGTATATAAATGGAATGAATTATCATCTGTACTCTATTAAAGAAGATTTACAAAACTGCAGAAAAGGCATAGATGGTTTTTCAAATCTGCTTCTGACCTCCGAGAATGCACTGTTATGTACTTCTGATTTCAGAAAAGGAATCGTTTATCAGTCAGCGGAAATTCTGGAGTATTTCAGAGAACGTTATTACAATTACAGAAGCAGAGGAGAGTTGAGATTTCATGTAATAGATAATGTTCAGCAGCAGATGGCAGTTCTGGGAAATATGGGCTGGGAAAGAAGAATCAGTTATGCACTCCAACCAGAGCCCTGCCTTCTCAGCTTTCTTACCCCGGAGATCATGGAAGCTGCTGTGTATAAGGAACTGCCGGACAGAGAACGGATGTTGGCACTGGCTTCATCTTTTATAGAAAATGCACGTACACGTGTGGAAAAAGGAATCAATTTCTTTTACTGCACGAAGGAAGCTCTGGATCAGTTTGTAACAGATGGACGTATGCCGGAGATCCCTTCAGAAATATACAGGCCGCTTTTACCGGAAGAAAGAACAAAGCTCATAAAAGAAGCAGTTCATCTTTGCGAAAAAGGAAAATTTCGTTTTATGAAACAGCCACTGGAGCACTTGACGGCAAATCTTCATTTGTGTATAAACAAAGAGGAAGGTTATCTGCTGTTTCAGAATATAAAAGGCAGTAATGTTTATCTGATTATAAATGACAGGAAACTTCTGATGGCATTCTGGGATTTCCTTAGCAGCATGGATGACAGACTTTTATATACAGGGCGGGAAACAGCTGATTATTTTAGAAAAGTTATAAAAGATCTGGAGGCAGGATTATGAAGAAGGGAATAGGGAAAAATCTCAGCACGTCAAAACAGTACAACAGAGGTTTGATTCTTCAGCTGATCGCCACAAATGAAGCTACATCCAGAATAGAACTTGCAACAACTACAATGCTGACAAAGATGACTATTACCAATATCGTTTCGGAATACATTGAACATGGTATTGTAGAGCAATGTGAAGAAAAAATTACAGAAGGAAGCGGACGAAATCCAATCCGGCTGCGCATTGCAGAAAAAGCTCCGACAGTGATTGGATTATACATCACCCGTGACAAAATAGAGGCGGTTTTGTGCACCCTGGGGCTTGAGATACTTAACCGTAAGGTAATGCCGTTTATAACTCTGAAGAAAGAAGAAGTGAGGCAATATTCTTATCATGTAATAGATCAGCTGTTGGCAGAAACAGACTTAAAAGTTCTGGGAATAGGCGTTGCAGTTATGGGACCGGTTGATATCAACAATGGAATTATTCTGAATCCTCCACATTTCTTTGGAATCGAGAACGTAAATATCACACAGTTTCTGGAAGAACGTTATGGACTTCCTGTTGTTGTTGACCATGACCAGAACAGCGCTGCACAGGCGGAAGTCCTTTTCGGAGCAGGCAAAAATGTTCAGGACTTTATTTTTCTGGGAATAACGAAAGGTATTGGCTCAGGGTTTGTCAGTGATGGGAAAGTTTTCCATAATAAAATGGGGATGGCGTCAGAACTTGGACATATCAGTATAGACCGTAACGGAAAAAGATGTGCATGTGGAAACAGAGGCTGCCTTGAAGTATATGCATGTGTAGATGCAATGGAAGAAAAACTTCGCAAAGTTACAGGGGAAAATCATACATTTCAGGAATTTTGCAGAATGAAAAAACGCAGAGATGTAGATAAAGTATTACGCGAAATGGTAGATGATATTGCTGTGGCAATTGTCAGTGGTATTAATATCCTTCACCCACAGCTGGTAATCCTGGGAAATGAATGCATGGACTGGGATGACAAATATGTCTATCTTCTGGAAGAAAAGGTAAATGAAGAAAAATTTACACAGAATTATGGTCGTGTACCTATAAGAAAAGCGTATTTCGGAAAAGATTCTCAGCTTCTGGGGGCGGCTGCAAATGTACTTTATCATATGTTCAGCGGAAAACTGCCCTTGTTCTGAAAATTAAAAAACGGGATTATAGACATATTTCTATCTATTAAATTATATAATATTAACAAAAAATAGGGCGGAACATAATAAACTGTTGACGAATTGAACAAATCATGGTATCATCTTAGTAAATTGAATTTACTAATAAATATATTTTACTAAAAAGAGCAGGTTGGAGGGTATTCAATGAATGAAGTTATCGTATCAATGACAGATATCTGCAAGAATTTTCCAGGTGTCAAGGCACTTGATCATGTAAATTTCGAACTTCGTTCTGGAGAAGTAATGGCTCTGATTGGTGAAAATGGTGCCGGTAAATCAACATTAATGAAAATCCTCAGTGGAGTTTACACTAAGGACAGCGGAACGGTTAAGATCAATGGGCAGGAATATGATGACCTTAATCCTAAGAAGGCACAGCAGCTTGGAGTTGCGATCATCCATCAGGAACTGAATATGTGTAAACATCTTTCAGTTGCAGAAAATATTTATCTGGGACGTGAACTGAGAGGTAAATTCTGCATTGATAACAAAACAATGGAATCGGAATCGCAGAAGATTCTGGACGAACTTGGAATCGATATCAAACCATGGGAAAGTGTTGGGGATCTCCCGGTTTCGAAACAGCAGATGGTAGAAATCGCCAAGGCACTTTCAATCAATGCAAAGATTCTTATTATGGACGAGCCTACATCAGCACTTACTTCTAAAGAAATTGATGAGTTGTTCAGAATTATTCGCAAACTGAAAAAAGAGGGTCATGGTATTGTTTACATATCTCACAGATTGGAAGAATTCCAGCATATCGTTGACAGAGTTACGATCATGAGAGATGGACAGTACATCATGTCAGGAGATTTCAAAGATCTTACCATGGACAAGATGATTTCTTATATGGTTGGACGTGAGATTAAAGAAAAATTCCCGCGTGTTCAGTGTGAGAAAGGTAAAAAGATATTTGAAGTACGTAACCTGAATGCAGGAAGAATGGTGCGGGATATCAATTTCTCCGTTTATGAGGGAGAAATCGTCGGTTTCGCCGGACTGATGGGAGCCGGAAGAACTGAGACGACCAGAGCAATTTTCGGAGTTGATCCGAAAGACAGCGGAGAGATTTATGTAGACGGTAAAGAAGTAAAAATCAATGGCCCCCTGGACGCTATCCGAAACGGTGTTGTACTTGCACCTGAGGACAGAAAGAAGGATGGGCTCTGTACGAAACTGAGTATACGTGAGAATATGGCACTTCCGAACCTGGATCTGATCGGAAAACATGGAATTGTTAATTCTTCAAAAGAAGATGAACTTTGTGAGAAAATTGTAAAAGATCTTCAGATCAAGACACCTAATGTTGAGATTGACTCTGGCAACCTTTCCGGTGGAAACCAGCAGAAGGTTGTAGTTGGTAAATGGCTCGCCAGAAATTCCAGAGTTGTTATTTTTGATGAACCTACCCGAGGGATTGATGTTGGTGCAAAGGTTGAGATCTATAACCTGATGAATCAGCTGAAACAGCAGGGAATCGCAGTAATGTTTGTTTCATCTGAAATGCCGGAGGTTATGGGACTGGCTGACAGGATTATTGTTATGTGTGACGGCAGAATAACCGGAGAGCTTACTGCGGCAGAAGCCACACAGGACTATATCCTCAAAATGGCAACATCTTTTGAAAATAAAAATATTTCAGACAGTGAAGGGGAATAAAATGAACAGAAAAGAACAGACAGCATTAAAAAAATTCTTATCCATTCGGGGAATGGGAGCTGCTCTTACAGCTTTCGTAGGACTGATCATTATTTATATCGTATTCGGTATTATTAATCCTTCCGTATTCTCCGGACAGAATATTATCAATCTTCTCAGATCAATGTCAAAATATCTGCTTGTCGGTGTGGCACAGAGTTATGTTATGATCACTGGAAATGTTGATCTTTCTATTGGATCTGTAGTAGCGGTAAGCGCAATGATTTCTGCGACACTGATGACAAAAGGAATGGCACCTGTGCTTGCCTGTCTTATTGCTCTGGTGTGCTGCCTGGCACTTGGAGTGGTCAGTGGGGTTCTGGTTGGAAAGTTCAAACTTCCGCCATTCATTGCAACACTTGGAACAATGTTTGTTGGCCGTGGGATTTCCTACATGGTAAACGGTAACAGAAATACAGATGCACTTGCAACAGGAATTGGTAAGGACGCAGCCGATAAGTTTTCAAATATTTTCTACTATGGCAAGACATTTGGAGTATACAATACATTCTGGATTGCACTGATCGTGTTCCTGATTTTCTTTTTCATTATGTCCAAGACATTCACAGGAAGACATATTTACGCAGTTGGTTCAAATGTAGATGCAGCCAGACTTTCTGGAGTAGATGTTGTAAAAACAACTATCAAAGTATATGTAGTCAGCGCTATCTGCTGCTGGATCGTAGGAATGATTCTCTGTGCACAGGCTGGAATGGGTAACATGGAAGCCGGAAATATGTACGAAATGTATGGTGTTGCTGCTGGTGTTATCGGTGGTGTTTCTCCTCTTGGTGGAGCAGGAATCCTTCTTGGAACATTTGCAGGAGCAGGATTATGGCAGACACTTGAAAATGGTCTGAACATGATCGGAGCACAGGTTGGTATGCAGCGAATCGTAATTGGTGTGATCGTTGTTGGGGCAGTTCTTCTTGCTGAATTAAGAGGACGTAAAAAGAACTAAAAGCGTATGTTACATCGTAGGGGTACGATATGTAATATAAAAACTATATAATGGCAAAAAAAGGAGGATTTAAAAATGAAGAAAAAAGTGTTAGCGGTAATTTGCAGTATGGCTATGGCAGCTGGTTGCTTTGCAGGTGCAACAACAGTATTTGCAAAAGGTGAAAAAATCGCTCTGATCACAATGGACTCTATTGACCAGCACTGGGTAACCTTAAATGAAGGTGCACAGGAAGAAGCTAAAAAAGAAGAAGTTACTGTTGATTACATGGCACCTAATACAAAAGATGATGCTCAGCAGATCGAATGTGTAAACAACGCCATCGCAGGTGGATATCAGGCTATTATCGTAGCTGCAAACGGACCAGACGCTATTTCAGGATCACTTAAAGAAGCACAGGCTGCAGGAATCAAGATTGTCTATGTAGACTCTCCTGCAAACGTAGATGCCGAAGCTACTTTCTCTACAGATAACAAATCCGGTGGAGAAAAAGCAGGTGAAGAACTGAAAAAAGCTCTGGAAGACAAAGGCGTAACATCTGGTTCTATCGGTATCATCAATACAAACGCAGCATCTCAGTCCACACTTGATCGTGAAGCAGGATTCAGAGGCGTATTCGAAGACACAGACTTTGAAGTTCTTGAAACTCAGTACAGCGAAGGTGATGCAGCTAAATCTCAGTCCATCGCAGAAAACTATATTACACAGGGTGTTGTAGGTATCTTCGGAACAAACGAAGGTTGTACAGTTGGTACAGGTAATGCTATCAAAGCATCTGGAAGTGACAGCGTTCTTGGTGTTGGATTTGATAAATCTGATACAATCCTGAACCTTGTAAAAGACGGATATCTTGTATGCACAATGGCACAGAACCCGGACGTAATGGGTGCTGAAGGCGTTAAAGCAGCAGTTAAGGCAATCAATGGTGAAGACCTTGGTGGTGAAGTGACTGATACAGGCGTTTCTGTTATTACAGCAGATGATGTAGAAGAATAAAAAATATTTACAGATTGCATATGCTGTTCAACGGAGTGAACAGTAGCGAATAAATAAGAACTGCCTCCGGGGATTATTGAGTAGAATCGATATTCTTCGGGGGCTTTTTTTCTGAAAAAGGAGAGAAGAATGGGGAAAAAAGTCATTTCGGCCGGTCATATATGTCTGGATATTACTCCGGTTTTTCCTGGAGGACATTATACAAAGACAGAAGATATACTGATGCCGGGAAAACTGATCCAGATGGATGAGGCGGCTGTCCATATTGGAGGGTCAGTGGGAAATACAGGACTTGCTATGAAAATTCTTGGGGCAGATGTTTCACTGATCGCCAGAACCGGGGCAGATGTATTTGGAGAAATTGTCCGTTCCGGTATGGCTAAATATGGTGCAGGCGATGCAATAAGAGTGGTTGAAGGGGGAACAACTGCCCATTCGATTATCCTTGCGATACCGGGAATCGATCGGATTTTTCTGCATCATCCCGGAGTGAATGATACTTTTTCCAGTGAAGATATAGAAGAAGATATTCTGAAAGAAGCAACCCTGTTCCACCTGGGATATCCGTCAGTAATGAAGAAACTTTATGAGAATGAAGGCGCAGAACTGCTTAATATCCTCAAAAAAGTAATAGAATATGGAACGGTTACATCTGTGGATATGGCGGCAGTAGACGAAAATTCACCGGCCGCAAAAGAAGACTGGAAAAAAATACTTGAAAAAACAATTCCGTATATAGATGTATTTATGCCAAGTGTAGAGGAATTGTGCTATATGCTTGATAAGTCATTGCTGGAACAATGGAAAATAAGAGCAAATGGCAGAGACATAACAGAAATTCTGGATATAGAAAAAGATGTGCGCCCGCTGGCAGATACATGCCTGAATATGGGGGCGAAGATTCTGGTAATCAAATGTGGAGTACGTGGTATATATTACTGCACAGCTGATGAGACAAAAATTGCCATGATCAGTGATAAACTCGAGCTGAATGTTGGGGAGTGGAGCAATCAGGAAGGCTTTGAGGAAAGTTATCAGCCGGATAAATTCCGGTCGGGAACAGGTGCCGGCGATACGAGCATTGCAGCATTTCTGACAGCATTACTGAATGATTACAGTTTGAAAGAATGTGTTCAGTTGGCTGCGGCTACAGGAGCTTCCTGCGTGGCTGCCTATGATGCATTAAGCGGACTGAAAAGTTTTGAAGAACTGGAAAAAAGAATAAAAGCCGGGTGGCCCAAAATAAAAATGTAGAGAAAAGAGGGAAAACCATGAACAAAAAATATCTGATTGACACAGAGGAAAATAAAAAATTTCTGGAGGAAATCCGCGAGGATCTGCTGAACTTTGGCCATCAGTTTCCTGCACCGGACGGAACCTGTTATTATCTTGGAGATGATGGAACTCCATGGAAAGAGTATAACAGAGAAACTTATGCTACAAGCAGAATGACGCATGTATATACGCTGGGAAAATTTCTGGAACATGAGGGCAGCGATGAACTGATCAATGCAGCAGTTGGCGGACTTATGGGCACTGCACGTGATAAAGAAAACGGCGGCTGGTATTCAGCACTTACACCAGATGGCGGACATGCAGAGAATAAACTTTGCTATGCACATGCATTCGTGATTTTGGCTGGTACAGGAGCAGTTCTGGCAGGACATGCGGAAGGAGAAAAACTGCTTCAGGATGCACTGAAAACGTATGATCGTTATTTCTGGAATGAAGAAGCAGGTATGTCCTGTGATACCTGGAATACAGAGTTCACAGTCATGGATCCGTATAGAGGACTTAATGCGAACATGCATACGGTAGAAGCTTTTCTTGCAGCAGCAGATGTAACCAAAGATGAAAAATATCGTGTAAGATGCGGAAGAATCATTGACCGTGTAATTGGCTGGGCAGGTAATAATGAATGGCGCATTCCGGAACACTATACAAGTGAATGGGTACCGGACATGGAATGCAATAAAGAGCATCCGGATGATCAGTTTAAGCCATACGGAGCAACTCCGGGTCATGGACTGGAATGGGCTCGTCTGATCACACAGTGGGCACTTTCTACATATAAAGATGATAAAGAAAAAGCAGCCAAATATATTGCAGCGTCGGAAAATCTTTTCAACAGAGCTGTTGAAGATGGCTGGAATTCAGATGGTGCACCGGGAATTGTTTATACAACAGACTGGGACGGAAAACCAATTGTGCACGACAGAATGCACTGGGTTCTTGCAGAAGGAATCAATACAGCAGCAGTACTGTATCATCTTACCGGAAAACAGAAATATGCTGATGATTATGCTGATTTTATGGAATATCTGGATGACAAAGTACTTGATCATGACAAAGGTTCCTGGTTCCATCAGATGGATCAGAATAATGTACCAAATGGAACAGTATGGCCGGGAAAACCAGATCTTTATCATGCGATCCAGGCAACTCTGATTCCATATTATGCACCGGATCTTTCCATTGCAGTTGCAGTAAAAGAAGGAAAAAAATATAGCAGATAATTACAGGAGGAACAAGAAAATGCTTGTTACAATGAATGATGTTTTACCTCCTGCAAAGAAAAATAAATATGCAGTTGGGCTTTTTAATGCTGTAAATCTGGAAATGGCAAGGGGAATTATCGAGGCTGCAGAAGAAACGAAATCACCGGTTATCATGGGAACAGCAGAAGTGCTGTTTCCGTGCGGACCACTGGAAGAACTTTCTTATTTTCTGATTCCCATGGCAAAAAAAGCAAGCGTGCCGATTGTAATTCATCTGGATCATGGCCTTACAAAAGAAGCATGCCTGAAAGCTCTGGAACTGGGCTTTACTTCTATTATGTATGACTGCTCCACAGATGAGTATGAAGTAAATGTAGAAAAAGTACGTGAAATGGCTGAGATTGCACATTCCTATGGGGCAACTATAGAGGGCGAACTGGGACATGTGGGAAATAATCCTGAGACAGCAGATGGTGCAGTAGATCCTGCAAGTTTCTTTACAGATCCTGAAGTTGCAAAGGATTATGTAGAAAAAACGAAAGTAGATGCGCTGGCAATATCTGTGGGAAATGCTCATGGAGCCTACAAACTTCCGCCGAAACTTGATTTTGAAAGAATTCGTACAATTGCCCGGACAGTTGATGTGCCACTTGTTCTTCATGGCGGCTCCGGACTCAAAGATGAAGATTTTAAGCTGGCTATTCATGATGGAATCAGTAAGGTGAACATTTTTACAGATATTAATGTTGCTGCTGTTGAAGAAGAATTCCGCAGATTTGATAGTATGGGAAAAGGATTAACAGATCTGATTCCTGCAGTTGTTGACGGTGTCAGAAAAGAATGTATAAAGAAAATGCAGCTGTTTGAATGCTGCAACAGGGGATAAAGAATGAATTATATAATTTCAAATTCTGAAATATCAGCCCAAATATCTTCCAAAGGAGGAGAACTTCAATCTGTACGCAGTGCGGTTGGAAAAGAATATCTCTGGCAGGGGGATACTGAGATATGGGAAGACAGAGCACCAAACCTCTTTCCATATATAGCCAGATTGACAGAAGGAAGTTACTGGTTTCAGGGAAAAAAATATCATATGGATATCCATGGATTTCTTCCCTCTTCGGAGATGGAATTTGTGGAAAAAACAGAAGACAGTCTTGCATTGAAACTGGAGACGTCAGAGGAAACGCTGAAACAGTATCCTTTTAACTTTGTGCTTCTGATCATATGGAAAGTAAAAGGATCAACTCTGGATATTACATATCAGGTAGAAAATAAAGATTCCAGGACAATGTATTTTGGAATTGGTGGTCATCCTGGATTTATCGTACCGCTGGAAGAAAACAGAAAGTTTGAAGATTACCGGATTGATTTTGGTGGCGAAGTAATTCCTCAAAGAGTTAACATGTCTGAGGACTGCTTTGTAATGGAAGGTGAAAAACCTCTGGAATTGAAAGACGGGCGTTATCTGAATCTTTGTCATAATCTTTTTGATCATGATGCAATCATTCTTAAAGATATGCCGCGGCAGGTAAGAATAAACTGTGCAGGTGGAGCTGAAGAAATAACACTTACATTTCCCAAAATGAATTACCTGGGTATATGGCACAGGCCATTTAAAACACCGGATTATGTATGTGTAGAACCATGGAGCTCCTTACCTTCCAGAAAGGGAATTGTGGAAGATATTGAAAAGCAGCCTGGACTGATTTCACTGGAAAGTGGAAAAACTTATCAGAACAGCTGGAGCATTACAATAAGTGCTTCCCAAAATAAAAAATAAAAAATTGAAAAAAAGTGTTGACAGCCCGGTTGGAAAGTGTTATTCTAACTGAGCTGTCACAAGAAATTGTTTCTTCTGCATCAACAATTTAAAAAGTTTTGAAAAAACGAAAAACAATTGTTGACAAAGAGAAATGAGTGTGATAAGATAGCGAAGTCGCTTGAGAGAGCGGTACATCACTTCAAAAAAGTTTTGAAAAGACTTAAAAAAGTTCTTGACAAACAAAAAAGAATGTGATAATCTATATGAGCTGTCTGAGAGATGGCACAAAGAACATTGATAACTGAACAGTGAAACACATACGATTCTCGAAAATTTCTTTAAATTAAATTTTTAAGAACAAACCTTAAAACAGTAAAACGGGAAGATAGCCAAGTGTTGTCTGACCGGAATCAAACACTTTACAAGCCTTTGGCTTGTGGCAGTGAGCGAACAATTAAGCTGATGCAAGCATCGCTGAATTGTTTACACATTTTATCAGAGAGTTTGATCCTGGCTCAGGATGAACGCTGGCGGCGTGCTTAACACATGCAAGTCGAACGGGAAACCTATTATTGAAACTTCGGTCGATTTAATTTGT